>DASXTY010000358.1:0-2097 GCA_036505155.1 Polyangiaceae bacterium
CCGGTGCCGCTGCCGCTGCCGGTGCCGGCGATGAAAGCGCTGCTTCTGGTTTCGTTCGGACTGCACATCCTTTGCGTCGACGTCGGCGTGGGCGGCTCCATCGTGTGTCTCCTCTTGGCATGGTTGGGGCGCTCGAGCCTGCCGCATCGTGAGCTCGCGCGCGCCATCTCATGGGTGCTCCCGCCGGCGGTGACCTTTGCCATCACGCTGGGTGTCGCGCCGCTCTTGTTCGTCCAGGTTCTTTACGGTCGCTTCCTTTATAGCTCGTCGATCCTGATGGCAGTGCCGTGGCTGAGCTTCATCTTGATGCTGATTGTCGGCTACGCGCTTTTGTACCGGCACGCCGATCTCTTGCAGAAGGGCAGCTTTTCACCGCTGACCGGCATTGCTTCAGCGCTTCTTCTCTTGTGGCTCGGTTTTCTGTGGACAAACAATGCAACGCTCATGTTGCGCCCCGACCGGTGGGCGGCGCTCGCCGCGGGTAGCATGCATGGACTGTCGCTGAATCTCGGCGATCCCCAGGTGCTGCCGCGGTTTTTGCACATGTTTCTGGCGATGACCGCCATGGCGGGCTTGATGCTCGCCGTCTCAGCGGCCTTTATGGGAGAGCGCGCTCCTTTCGATCGCGCCCTGGCGCGCCGGTTTGGTTTCGCGCTGTTCGCCCGGATCACGTTGGTGCAGCTCTTGGTTGGGCCGCTGATAGTATGGTTTCAACCGTCCGAGCTCCGCGCGGCTTTCCTGGGCGATAAGTTTGCATTCGGCGCGATAGTGGTCGGGGCGCTGGCCGCACTTTCGGCGGCCGTCACGGCGCTGGCCCAGCGAGACCCTCGCGGGGGAAAACGAGGAGCGCTGATCCCCTTCGTGCTCATCCACCTGACCATAGCGGCCATGATCATCCTCCGGGATCGAGTGCGGGACCTGTCGCTCGCGCGGGTCGGGTTTGCGGTGGAAACCACGCCCGTCTCTGTCGATCTCGGCGCCGTCTTGGCGTTCTTGGTTGCAGTCGTGCTGCTCGCGTTTGCTTGGCGGGCGATGTTGCGGTGGTTGTTCGAAGGTCGCGGCGCCGCGGTGCGCCTTAGTGCTCACAAGGAGCAGGTCGAGCATGACGCATGATCCCAAAGAGAAACCCGAAGGCGACACGGACGACGCCGAAGCGGGCGAAGGAGCTCTGATCACCCGGAGGCGTTTCGCACGCGCCGTGCTCGGAACGGCAACCGCGGGCTATTCGGTGGCGATTGCATATCCAGTGACGCGCTATTTGCTTTCGGGCGCCGAGATCGCCGACGAGGGAACTCAGGTGAGCGAGGTGAGCATCGGCAAGGCCGACGATCTCAACCCGCGCAGCGGCAAGAACTTCGCGTTCGGCTCGCGACCTGCGCTCATCGTGCGCGACGCCGGCGGCAATTTTGCGGCGTTCCTCGCCACCTGCACGCACTTGGGGTGTACGGTTGCGCTCGACCCCAAGGCCTTCATCATCCGCTGCCCGTGTCACGGCGGCACCTACGACCCGATGACGGGCAAGAACATCGGCGGTCCTCCTCCCAAGCCTCTCGAGCCTCTCCATGCCGTGATCGAGACCGACAAGCTGGTTGTGCGCAAGCGGAAAGCCTGAGCAACGCGGATGGAAAAGAGCCCACCGACCCTGGACGAGGACCTTCCGGATCCCTTCGACGAGCACGACACTTCCCCGCAGGAGCTTTTGGCGGACGAAGCCCCGGCCGGACCTCTCGCCGTGGTGGCATGGCTGGATGCACGCATCGGGCTTGAGGAGCTCTCCAACGTCGCGCGGAAGAAGACCGTCCCCCTGCATCGTCACGATTTTTGGTACTACTTCGGCGGCATCACGCTGTTTTTCTTCGTGATGCAGCTTTTGACCGGGCTCTTGTTGCTCGTGTATTACCAGCCCGGCGTCAACACGGCGCACCCGTCGGTTCAGCGCGTCACCTCCCAGGTGGAATTCGGCTGGCTGATCCGCTCGGTCCACTCGTGGTCCGCGAACCTGATGCTGCTGGCTGCCTTCGTGCACATGCTCAGCGTCTATTTCATGAAAGCGTTCCGCCCTCCCCGCGAGCTCACCTGGGGAACCGGCATTGTGCT
>DASXTY010000359.1:0-11594 GCA_036505155.1 Polyangiaceae bacterium
CATCCCGGCACACATGAGCGATGCGCGTGCTGAGTCCTCGGCCCCCAAGCACCCGAGGTCCGCAGTGCCCAGCAAGTTCACACCCGAATAAAATCGGGACCAACCGTCTGACTCCAGCAGAAAGTGGCGATAGCTTGGAGGCAGCGGCCTACCAAGACGCTGCTCCGTGAGCAGGATCCCCTGCCGGCTTGCGCCGGGATTCCCCTCCAGACCAATGCTGCGGTGTGGAGACTCTCGCGCGATCTTCGACTGCACCCGGCGGATTCGCCGCAGTAAGCCGTACTCTCTTCTCATGATTCTGTTCACGATTGCACCCTCCTTCGAGTGCCGACTTGAGGCTTTACCCAGACGCCCGCGGATGGCCAAGTCTCCGAGGCAGTGACTCTTCCGCTGCGTCGGGGACACCCTTTGGTTGAAGACTCGTCGTATCGCACCGCTACGCCTCGCCCGAGACTTACATATCGAATTGATATGTGCGCTCAATGAGCGTGCCGCGCAAGTCCATCGTAACAAATTTCAGGTCGCGTGGACCTTTACAGCGCGACGCAATTCCTACTCGCAAACACTCGAAATTAGGGCGTTGGTTTTTGCAACGTTAACGCAAGGTCTGCTATCGGACCGATGCGGCGATGTTTCCCCCGTCGACGGTGAGCACTGCCGCGGTGGTCTTCTGCGACAAGGCCAAATGGACGAACGCGTCCGCCACGTCTGAAGGCGTCACCTCGAGGCCCAGCAAGTTGCCGCTCATGTACTCCGCCTCGGTCACGCTGCGAGCGTCCGCGCGCGAACGGATCATTTCAGAGGTGAGTAGACCGCTTCGGATACGATCCGCGTTGACAACATTGGCCCGAATGCCTTCGGCCCCGTGGTCCACCGCGTATTGTCGCGCAAGGTGCAGCGTCGCGGCCTTGGGCAGTCCGTAGGGACCGAGTTTCGCTCCCGGGTTCATCGCTTGCTTGGAAGCGTTGAACAAGAGGACGCCCCCAGTGCCCTGCCTCCGCATGATTTCAACCGCGGCTTGAGCCACGCGCTGGTGTGCCCAGAAGTTTACTTCGAAGGACGCCCGCAGCACGGATTCGTCCACGGAACCGATCGCACCTTGCCAGGCGGCCCCGGCGTTGGAGACCAGCACATCAACGCCCCCGAAGTGTTTGCACACCTCATCGAAGGCGGTCCGGATCGCGGCCTGGTCGGTAACATCGCAGGGGATGGCGTGGACGCCTAGACCTGATCCCGCAGCGGATAATGCATCGCCCGGCAGATCCAGAATGGTCACTTCGGCCCCTTCCGCCTTGAAAGCCGTTGCCGTCGCAGCGCCGATGGCGCCAGCGCCGCCGGTTATGACGACCGAGTGGCGTGCCAATCTTTTTTCGGTGCTCCTCCCGAGCTTGGCCTGCTCGAGCGGCCAGTATTCTATGTCGAAAAGATCAGACGGCGTGATGCTGTCGTAGCGTCCTACCGCTTCCGCGGCGCTCACCACCTCGATCGTGGCCTCCGCCAGATCGGCGATGACGTCAGCCGCCGTCGATGATGGTCCTGCGGCAAACAACCCCAGGCTGCGCACCAGCAGCACGCGGGGATACGGATCCAACATCACTCGATCGCCACCGACGCGCTGGTTGCCCTGTTCGAAATAGTCGCGGTAACGAAGCAGGAACCGGCCGATCGCCGCGCGAGCGGCAAAGGCGAATTCGTCCAGGGCATCCGCCTTCGGCGGCGGCAGGATCACCGGCCAAGGTTTGGTGAAAATTGCGTGATCCGGTGTGACAGGTCCCACACCCGCGTAACGCTCGACGTTGGCGCCGTTTACGTAGTCCAAAATGGCGTCACTGGTGCGGAAGGTGACCAGCGTGCGCCGGTACTCACCCGGCCCGATCGGTTCCGCCAAGAGGCCGCGCAGGATGGGTGCGACGCGGCCTGGCTCGGCCAGTCTGGTTTGGGCGGTTTCGGCGCTCGCCGGAGCCCGCCGAACCGGTGCGGAACGCGCCCGTGCCGTTTCGATGCGCGACTCGGCTTTGCTCACCAGATCGATCATGCGTTCGTACGCCACGCGTGCCGTTTCACCGAAGGTGAGAACTCCGTGCTTGAGCAAAATGATGCCGCTTACATCCGGGTTCTCATCCAACACACGCTTCACCTTTTTCGAAAGATTGAAACCCGGCATGACGTAGGGAACCAGAGCCACGTCGGCACCGAAGACCTCGCGGCAGACGCTCTCACCGTTGGGTTGATCGCTCAGGGCGAGCACGGCGTTTGCATGGGTGTGTTGAATGAACTTGTGGGGTAGGAAAGCATGGAGCAGCGTCTCCACCGAGGGATTGGGCGCTTCCGAATCCAGCAAGTTCTGCCGCTGAATATTCACCATATCGCGATCGGAAAGTGCTTCCAGAGCCAGCAGCGCTCGCAGCGGCTCGAGACGCACGGCGGGCATCCCGAGAGGTTCGATGGTGGCCATGTCCCATCCACTGCCCTTGATGCTCAAAACTTCGATGTCACGCCGGTTGAGGTCGCGCATCCGCGTCTTTACGGAGCTGTTGCCGCCTCCGTGCAAGACCAGGGTCCGTTCCCTGCCGATGAGCCGAGTAGCGTAGACTGTCAGTGCCAGATCGGGACCCACGCCCTTCTGGGCGTAGTGTTGGATCGCCTCGTCGGCGTCACTTTCGTTCCAGAGCGACTTCATTGGGTAATCGACGGACCAAGGCCCGCTGTTCCGGAAATAGGGACAGTAGGCCCTCGGCGCTGGCTGCACAAACTCCGCGCTCGGTGATCATGGCGGTCACTAAGCGGGCGGGAGTGACGTCGAACCCATAGTTTTTGACCGGGCTACCCGATGGGAGCACGCACACCTCAGCGGTCGCGCCGTCATCGGTGCGGCCGCGGACGTGCGAGACCTCGCGAACGTCGCGCTGCTCGATAGGGATCTCCGCCAGTCCGTCCCACACCGTCCAATCAATGCTCGGGCTCGGCACTGCGACGTAGAAGGGGATCCCGCAGTCGTGCGCCGCCAATGCCTTCAAGTAGGTGCCGATCTTGTTGCAAGCATCGCCGCGCGAGGTAGTGCGGTCGGTGCCGGTAATACAAAGATCCACTTGTCCGGACTGCATCAGGTAACCCCCTGCATTGTCGGTCACGACCGTGTGGGGGACGCCATGATTGAGCAATTCCCACGCGGTGAGAGACGCGCCCTGATTGCGGGGTCGCGTTTCGTCGACCCAAACGTGAACCGGTATGCCCCGGTCATGCGCCAAATACACGGGGGCGAGAGCCGTGCCATAGTCCACGGTGGCGAGCCAGCCGGCGTTGCAGTGGGTGAGGATGTTGACCACCCTGCCGGTGCGCGCGATGCAGGACTCGATGAGGCCGATGCCATGGCGTCCGAGGGCTCGGCAAATCTCGACGTCCTGGTCGCAGATCTCGGCTGCACGCCGGTACGCAGCGGCGAACCGTTCCCCTTGGGGGAGCGGCGCGAGGCGCCCGCGCATATCGTCGACGGCCCAGCGCAGGTTGATCGCGGTGGGCCGGGTCGCGATCAACATCCGATGCGCGCGTTCCAGGTTGGCGTCGCCGGGGTCGGTGTTCATCGCCAGCGCCATACCGTAGGCCGCCCCCGCGCCGACCAGCGGAGCGCCTCGAACCTGCATGTCTGCGATGGCGCGCGCGGCGTCGTCGGCAGCGCGCAAACGGACGATCTCGAAATCATGCGGCAGGCGCGTCTGATCGATGATTTCGACCGACACCCCATCTTCGGCAAGCCAAATGGTCCGGTAAGGGCGGCCTTTCACGAGCATGGGCAAACGAGGTAGTTAGTTTGCTGCAGCGCTCACGGAGCAGAGAGCGGCACCGTGAGTTGATCAAATTTGATGACGCCCATTTTGGTGGTTTCCAAGATGGTGTAATGCGCGTGCCCCCCGCCGGGCGCTTCGCCGACAGAGCCGACGTTGACCACGGAGACATCGGCGACCCGTCGATGAAAGGGGACGTGGCTGCCGCCGCAGACGACCACGTCGCATGCCTCATCGCCGAGAAGGGCGAGGATCTCTTCGTCGCTCATGTCCTCTGTGATCGGTTCGCTGGGGTCGGCTGGAGAGCCGTGCACCACCACCATGGTGTGGCCGGATTCGGTGGGCAGGTGTGCAATGGTGGGAAGCATGCCAATGCGGGCGACGATGAGCTCGCCGAGCTCGATGTGAGTTTGCCTGAGGCGCTCGATCCGCTCCCGCTCCTGTGCGCTGGTAGCGCTGAGCTTGGACGGATCAATTCGTGCCAAGGCGCGGTCACCTAAACCCTGAACGCAGAGCGCGTGGTGCTGAACCAGCGTTTTCCACACCGCGAGCGGCTCCGGACCTGGAAAGCACAAATCTCCGCACACCACTAGCTGGTCCCATCCGGCGAAATTCGCTTCCTCTAATACGGCGTTGAGGGCCTGGCTGTGGCCGTGGATGTCGGAGATGCATAAAAACCGCAAGGTTACCCGAAAATGAGCGGCGGAGGACGCATGCGCCCCCAGGGAGTTCTCATTATAATACCGGATGGCGCAGGCCTGGACGAATGAATGAACCGAACGAGCTTTTGCGCCTGGCGCATTCGATTGACGACGAACGGGCGACCCAACTTTCCCGAGACTTTGGAGCCGGATCGGTCAGAGAGCTCGGCGTGCTCCTGGGCGCGGCGTTTCCCCCCCTGAGCCCCACGGTCGGCTGGCAGTTTGACGCTCTGGAGGGGATCTTTCGCGAGCGCTGGCGCGTGCGAAGGAGGCTCGAGGATATCGTCAGTCGGATCGGCACCGGGGCCCGGCATTTGGACCCAGAAGCGCGGCTGGTGGCGTTGCGCCGCGTGGCGTGGGCTGAAAAGGCAAGAGTTGCCCTAAGAGAGCTTCTGCCGCATCAGCTGGGCGGGGCCCCGCTGGACGTCACCGCCAGGGAACTCAGTCGTTTGGCGGATGCCACGCTCGAGATGGTGTTAGGTCAAGCAGCCGTCGATGTCGCCGACCGCTTCGGAGCCCCTCGCCGTAGGGACGGGCGCGACTCGAAACTGGTGGCCATCGGTTTGGGCAAGCTCGGCGGTTTGGAGCTCAATCCCGGCTCGGATGTGGACATCGTTTTCTTTTACGACACAGACGAGGGCGGCGGCGAGCTCAGTCTGCACGATCACTGGACCCGAGTGACGCGACGAGCGGTCGCGGCGATGGAGGCGCTCACCGCCGATGGCCAACTCTGGCCGGTGGATCTTCGACTCCGACCCGAAGGCTCGCAGGGACCCATCGTCAACTCGGTCCAGTCAGCAGAGCGATATTACGAAACCTGGGGCCGGTTGTGGGAGCGCGCGGCGCTGCTCAGGGCGCGCCGGGTTGCCGGTGACGCCGACCTGGGTCGGTCGCTGGATCGAGAGCTTTTCATTCCCTTCGTTTACCGACGCGAAGTCGATCCGTCCATTGCCACCGCGATGGCGGAGCTGGTGCAGCGGTCGCGAGTCGAGCTCAGTCCGGACCCCGCGAGAGATCTCAAACATGGTCCCGGCGGCATCCGGGAAGCCGAGTTCTTCGTTCAGTCGCTGCAGCTCATCTGGGGTGGCAGAGAAGCCAGCGTGCGCGTCACGGGAACCTTGGCTGCCTTGGGCCGGCTGCGAAGTCGTGGTTTGGTTTCCGATCGCGAAGCACAACAGATCGCCGAAGCCTACCTTTTGCTCCGGCGCCTGGAGCATCGCGTGCAGTGGATGAGTGGTGTTAGGACCCACCTTCTTCCTGAACATGCGGATGAATACGCCAAGCTGGCTCGTACGTTGGGGCTAGATGACTCAGAAAAACTTCGCTACGAAATCGATCGCGCGCGCACCATCGTTTCCGAGCTCTTTGCTTCGCTTGCGCCCTTTTCGCCGCGACCGCCTTCCCGTTACCAGGTTCTCTTGAGCGCGCTCGACCACGGGCAATCGGAAAGCGCTCTTATGGCGGCGGAGCAAGTCTTCAGCAGCGGAGAAATCGGCGAGCATCTGATGGCGCTCTCGCGCCGGCCAAATGGCCTGCTCGGAGCGTTGACCCGCGAGCGCTTTCCGCACCTTTCCGACCAGATCCTGGACGCAATTTTTGGCTCTTCCGACCCAGAACAGGCCGCGCGCAGCCTGCGCAACTTCTTCGGCCGCTTTCTGGACCCTTCCGGCTACATCGGAGCGCTCGGCGAGGAAGAACAGGCGCTCCGGCGAATGGTGACCGTCTTCGGGGCCAGTGCTTTCATCGGCGACGCCCTGGTGGCGCGCCCGGATCTCGCGGACCGGACGATTTTCTCAGGCGCAGAGGTACCCGATCCGCGTGTTGTGGTCTCGGTCGAGCTCGAAACCGCTGAGCGCGACGTGCACGCTGCTCAGGACCGGGAGGGGCGCCGGGCGGCGTTCGTGGCGGCGCTGCGGCGCGCCAAGAGTCAGTTTTTGGTGGACGTGGCCATGGCCGACCTCGACGGCACGCTCGGGACTCGCGAAGCCACTCGACTCCTGTCCGAAATGGCGGACCAACAGCTCGAGCGCGCAACTCGCTTCGAAATGGGAGAGCCGGTCCGCGGTCTGGCCGTGATTGCAATGGGCAAGCTCGGCGGGAGCGATATCGGCTACGCCTCGGACCTGGATGTGCTCTTTGTTTACGATCCGGACGCGGCGCCCAGTCGCGACGACGCCCTTGCACATTTCGCGCGCCGTGCGCAGCGCATCATTCGCCTTATTTCGGAGCCGCATGACGTGGGGCCGGGTTATGAGCTCGACACCAGGCTCCGTCCGTCGGGATCGCACGGAATGTTGGTCACCACGGCGGCGTCTTTTGCGCGGTATCACGGCGTGGGAACCGAGGCTGCGGCAGGGGAAACCCAGCTCGCAGTCTTGGCTTCGGGCGCGGCCTGGGAGCGCCAAGCGCTGCTCCGCGCGCGTGCCTGCGCGGGCGATTTGGAGCTCGGGGCTCGCGCCATCCGCATCGCAGAGGTGGCTGCCTACGAGCTAGGGGCTCCGGCGCCCGAAGAGCTCCACCGATTGAGGATGCGCATGCAACGCGAGCTCGGCCGCGAGCGCCCAAGGCGTTACGACATCAAGACTGGCGAGGGCGGCCTGCTCGACATCGAGTTCGCCGTGCAGTGGTTGCAAATGCGGTTTGGCCAAGACCGAAGCCTTCGCACCACGGATACAGGCAACGCGCTCGAAGCTCTGCATCGGGGCAGCTACCTGGAGATAGCCCACTACGCAACCTTATTGGACGGCTACCGATTCCTGCGCAGGCTGGAGCAACGGATGGTCATCCAGGGCGGAGCTAGCTCCACAGTCCTGGACCTGCGCCGCCCGGGGCTGGCTCAAGTCGCGCGCAGGATGGGCTTACAGGACACGCCGGGCGCCTCTGCTCGCGAGCTATTGATGTCCCGCTACCTCGACATCCGCGGCGCGGTGCGGGCTGCTTACCGGGATATTTTGGGGGTTCCACCCGACTGAGTGAGAACCTGATCAAATGGAGTAGTTCGCAACGAATACTTTGGCCTCTGCGAGATCGACGGTAACGCTATCTCCGACCTCCAGCCTCATCGATTCGGCTTCTCTGCGAGAGAGCTGTACCGTCACCGATTGGTTAGAGGGTAGCTTCAGCTGAAGCTTTACGTTTCCGCCCAGCCCCACCAGCCGAGTGATGGTCCCCACCGACCGCCCCGGTGCTGCCCCGTTCTTCTCCAGCCGAAAGTGATGCGGCCTTACGATGGCCTGCACCTCGGATCCATCCGGCACCCCTGAAGGTACGGCGACCGAAAGCGATCCCACGGTGATCTTTGCTCCTTCGACCGTGCCGCGGAGCACGTTTCCTGTTCCAACGAACCAAGCCACGAACGGTGTTTTGGGCTGATCGTAGATTTGGCTCGGGGTTCCCACCTGCACCACTCTTCCTCCATCCATCACCACGATTTGTTGTGAAAGCTCGAGCGCTTCTTCTTGGTCGTGAGTCACCATCAAGGTTGTGAGCCGCGTGGTCTGGTGCAACTGGGTGAGCCATTCGCGAAGCTCCAGACGCACCTGCGTATCCAGTGACCCGAATGGTTCGTCGAGCAGCAGAATTTCCGGTTTGCTGGCTAATGCCCGAGCAAAACCGACGCGCTGCCGTTGTCCCCCGGAAAGCTGCAGCGGATAACCATCCCCGTAGCCCTCGAGTTGCACCAGCGCCAAAAGCTCGTCCGTGCGGCGACGCCTGTCGGCTTTCGAGACTCCGCGCACTTCCAGGGAATAGCCAATATTACGGCGCACGCTCATGTGGTTGAAGAGCGCAAAGGACTGAAACACGAACCCGATGCCTCGCTGACGCGCCGGTAGCCGCGTCACATCGCGATGGTCGAACAGCACCTGCCCCTGATCCACGGACTCCAGGCCCGCCACCACCCGGAGCAGCGTGGTTTTTCCCGAGCCGGACGGACCGAGGAGCGTGGTGATCCCTTCGGGCGGAGCGGCGAAGCTCGCATCGAACACCGCCGGCGTGCCCTTCAACGTGTAGCGCTTGGTTATATTTCTGGCCGAGATCATCATGTGCGGTGTTGGCTCACTTCGATGATCTTCTTCGCGATCAAGGTGGCCAGGGCCAGGAACATCAGCAACGACGCCAGAGCGAAGGCGCCCACCGTGTCGTATTCGTTGTAAAGAATCTCCACCTCTAGCGGCATGGTGGTGGTGCGGCCGCGGATGTGCCCGGAAACCACCGAAACTGCGCCGAATTCCCCCATGGTACGCGCGGTGCACAAGGTGATCCCGTATAAGAGACCCCACTTTATCTTCGGCAGCGTGACCTGAAACAAAACGCGCCAGCCGCTAGCCCCAAGGGTGAGCGCCGCTTCCTCCTCGTCATTCCCCTGATCCTGCATCAGCGGGATTACCTCGCGCGCCACGAAGGGAAAGGTGACGAAAATGGTCGCGAGCACGATGCCCGGAGTAGTGAAAATGATGTGGATGTCATGCTGCTCCAGCCAAGTCCCGAGCACGCTGCGCCGGCCGAACATCAGCACGTAAATTAGGCCGGAAACCACTGGCGATACGCTGAACGGCAAGTCGATGAGCGTAACCAGCACGCTCTTCCCCCAAAACCGGTATTTGCAGATGAGCCACGCCGCCGACACCCCGAAAACCACGTTGAGCGGAACCGCGATGGACGCGACCAGCAACGTCAGCTGGATCGCGGAGAGAGCATCCGGCTGCATGAGCTTTGCCAGGTACGGGCCCAACCCGCGCGCGAACGCCTCCACGAAAACCGAAAGCATCGGCAGCACCACGAACAGGCCCAAAAAACCCAGTGTCAAACCGATCAGCAGGAAACGCACCGGCCACGATTCGGTCATGGTCATCACCGGAGGCCGCCAGCCGTCGTAACGCCGACCAGACCCTGGTACCGCTGCGTTAGCCACGGCGGCCCCGACGGGTCCAGCCCTGCAGCAGATTGCTAAGCAGGAGAAGCACCAAAGACCCGGTGAGCATCACCACCGCAAGGGCAGTGGCGCCGGAGTAATCGTATTGCTCGAGTTTTGTGACGATGAGGAGCGGCACGATTTCCGTCTTCATCGGCAGATTGCCGGAGATGAAAACGATGGAACCGTACTCGCCGACGGCGCGCGCAAAGGCGAGCGCGAAGCCGGTCATCAAAGAAGGAACCAGAGTAGGAAAAATTACTCCTCGGAAGGTTTGCCAGCGCGTGGCGCCCAGAGTTGCGGACGCCTCCTCGGCTTGGGTATGGAAGTCGAGCAACACCGGCTGAACGGTTCGAACCGCGAAGGGGAGACCGACGAAGATCATGGCTACCGTTACTCCAACCGGCGCAAAGGCCACTTGGATGCCGTGAGGCTCGAGTCGGCTGCCGGCCCAACCGTTTTTGGAATAGATGGTGGTGAGCGCGATTCCGGCCACCGCCGTTGGCAAAGCCAGCGGAAGATCAACCAGTGCGTCAGCCACTGCCTTGCCCGGAAATCGGTACCTTACCAGGACCCAGGCAACCACCAATCCGAGCCCCGCGTTCACCAGCGCGGCGAGTAGAGCGCCACCAAAGCTCATGCGGTACGCTGCTACAGCCCGCGCGCCCGAAATGGTGTGCCAGAAATCGAGCCAGCTCATCCCAGCGGTCTTCAGCACCATGCCGCTCAGCGGGATCAGAACGATCAGGCTCAAATAGGTCAGGGTGACGCCCAAAGTGGGCCTAAAGCCCGGCAGCATCCCGGGTGTCCAGGGTTGATGAGCCGCCGTGGAGGAAGGGTTGAGGGCGCGGCTGCTCACGATTACTTCCCCGCACCGTAGATTTGGTCGAACCAGCCGCCGTCGGCGAAATGCGTCTTTTGGGCTTGTCGCCAGCCACCGAAAACCGAGTCCACGGTGAAAACCCGGATCTCGGGAAACCTGGAGGCGTGTTTTTTTACGACCGGCTCCAAAGAGGGACGGTAAAAATGACTGGCAGCAATCTCCTGCCCGGGTTCCGTGTAAAGGAAATCGAGGTATGCTTGGGCAACAGCCGCCGTGCCGTGTCGCGCTAGATTCTTGTCCAGCAGCGCAACCGTCGGCTCTGCGAGAATGCTCACCGATGGGTATACCAGCACCACTTTGTCGCCGAGCTGCTGGGTGAGCAGGATGGCATCGTTTTCCCAGTTGAGGAGCACGTCACCGATCCCGCGATCGGCAAACGTGGTGGTGGTACCGCGCGCTCCTGAATCCAAAACCGGGGCGTTCTTGTAGAGTTTTTTTATGAAGTCCTTTGCGTGCGCATCGCTCTTGTATTTTTCGAGCGCGTAACCGTACGCCGCGAGATAAGTCCACCGCGCTCCTCCCGACGTTTTTGGATTTCCGGGGATGACGCTCACCCCGGGCTTCACGACGTCGTCCCAATCCTTGATATTTTTTGGATTTCCCTTCCTCACCACGAACACCATGGTCGAGGTGAACGGCGCGCTGTTGTGGGGTAAGCGCTTCTGCCAATCTCGGGGAAGGAGCTCCGCTTGCTCGGAGATGGCGTCCACGTCGGCCGCCATCGCGAGCGTCACCACGTCCGCGGCGAGTCCATCGATGACTGCACGAGCTTGCTTGGAGGAGCCACCGTGCGACTGGTTGATTTTGACCACCTCGCCGGTTTTCGACTTCCAATATTTTGAAAATATCCGGTTGACCTCCTGGTAGAGCTCGCGCGTCGGGTCGTACGACACGTTGAGCACCGTTATTTCCTTGGGCGACGCGTCCGGACCGGCTTTCCCAGTGGAAGCGGGATCACGCCGCGCACAACCCATCACAACCAAGCCCAGGAGCAAGAGCACCCCTGCAAACCAGGGGCGTCTTGATTGCCCTCTCCCAGGGCCTGACTCGCCGACCGTGCGCATGACACACTGACCAGAATTATTCTCTACTATTTCAATAGGATAACTATAGAATAGTCGCGGAAGTATTGTCAAGGTCGGGCGTTAGCCCTTCAAAAAAGCCGAATCCAGGCAAACTGGGTTCTTCGAAAAGGCTTCAGTCCGCTGGACATGGCTTGGGCGGGCACGCCCGCTGGCCCGTTCCGTCCCTTTCGAACGACAATGGCTTCGACCAGGGAGGCGCTTTCCATGTCCAAACTTCTCATCATCGCGCTA
>DASXTY010000360.1:0-2215 GCA_036505155.1 Polyangiaceae bacterium
ATCGCCCACATCCGCCAGCAACATGCGCGGTTTGTGAGGACTTTCGGGCAGGGCTCGACGGCCTCGGCTGAGCAGCGTCAAGTCCACACCCTGGGACAGCGCCAGGCGTGTGCAAGCGCCGCTGATGTTCCCGGTGCCGCCGATGAACAGGATTCTCATACCTTGATATTTAGCAGAACGCGGAGCAAGTCGTTGTGCTAAGTTCTTGCTAAGTACGAATGGACAACACTCAGCGCATGGACGCGTTGGTTTGGACCGGACCTCGTCAGATGGCCCTGCAATCGGTCCCAGCACCGCTGCCTGGTTCTGGTGAAGTGCTGATCGCGGTGGGAGCCGTTGGCATCTGCGGCTCGGAACTCAGTGGCTACCTGGGTAAGAGTTCGCTGCGGGTGCCGCCCCTCATCATGGGTCACGAGGCGGCGGGCACCATCGCAACGGGGAACGGGATCCTCGCCGATGGGACGCAGGGCGAGCCCGGGCTCCGGGTGACATTCAACCCGCTGGTCGGCTGCGGCTCGTGTTCCTTGTGCCTTACCGGTCGCCCGAATCTTTGTTCCAAGCGACAGCTCATCGGTGCGCATCGGCCCGGAGCTTTCGCCCGTTACGTTGCCGTTCCGGCCAAGCAGTGCTGGCGCTTGCCCGACCAGCTCTCCATGAGCGCGGGCGCACTGACGGAGACCCTGGCCTGCGCAGTCCGAGCCGTCGGGCTGGCCGGGATCGGGAGTGGCGATCGCGTGCTCATCTTTGGAGCGGGCCCCATCGGGCTGGGCTGTTTGCTGGTTGCGCGAGAGCTCGGCGCGTCCGTCGTCGTGTCCGACCTTTCCGAGGGGCGCCTGGCGATCGCGCGCAGTTGGGGCGCGGCGCACGTCATCCCCGCTGCCACCTCCGACCTCGTGAGCACGGTCAAGGAGCTGGTTCCAGACGGCATCCACCGGTCGATCGACGCGGTGGGAGCTGCGCGCACTCGCGCGGACAGCCTCCGCGCAGTGGTCCCCGGCGGCCGCGCGGTTTGGATCGGACTACATGAAGAAGAAAGCTCGCTCCCAGCGCACATTCTAATCCGAAACGAGATCAGCGTGACCGGGAGCTTCGCCTACGCAAACGCAGACTTCGAGCGCGCTCTCGAGCTGCAACAGCGCGGCTTGTTCGCTCCCGCTGCGGACTGGCTCGAGGAGCGACCGCTGGAAGCCGGTGCAGATGCCTTTGCGGAGCTCGTGGAGGGCAAAGCGCGCGCGGCGAAGATCCTGCTGAGAGTTGGCTAGCTTCCGCGCGCGTTGCCTCGAAACGCCTTCACCGCATCCAGCAGGGCCGCGATTTGGATTGGTTTTTCCAAGTATCTCGAAACACCAAGGCTGCGCGCCTTTTCGCGCAAGTTGCCATCGGCCGAAATCAGGACAATTGGGAGCTCTGCGAATTCTCGCTTCAGCCGAATCCGTTCCAAAAACTGCGCGCCGTCCATCATGGGCATGGTGAGATCCAAGAGCACCACGCTGGGGCGGACCCGTTTGATGCACTCCAGCGCTTCGCGGCCGTTGTGCGCGCAGACCACCCCGTAGCCTTCGGATTCGAGGATTTCAGTGAGCCCATCCAGGATGTCCTGATCGTCTTCCACGATCAGGATTCGGTCCGGTTCCTGCGCGCCGTCACCGGACCCAACGTCCGGAGCGGCGGATACGCGTTCCGGCATCGGGAGCTCGACGGTGAAACTGGACCCGGAACCGAGCGCGCTGGAAAGGGAAATGGAGCCGCCCATGGCTTGTACGATCTCACGCGCAATCCAAAGCCCGAGCCCAAAGCCGCCCGCGTGCCGCTGTGGAACAACGCGCTCGAAACGGTCGAAGATGCGCGACTGGTGTTCCGGCGCAATGCCGATACCGTGATCGGTCACCACAATTTTCGCCACGCTGGGGCCTGCGGTCACGTCGATTTCGATGGGCCGATCCGCTCCATATTTGATGGCATTGGACAAGAGGTTGGAAACCACTTGTTCCAAGCGCAGCGGATCCCAATATCCCACCAGGTTGTCATCTACGGCAATGCTGAGCGCGCACCCGGCGCGCCCCAGTTCTTCCTCGAATGAGCCGCCAACCTCCTTTACCAACGCTGCGAGATCCACGCGCTCGGGCTCCAGACGCAGCCTTCCGGAAGCGATGCGCGAGACTTCCAGCAACCGATCCACCAGCCGGTTGAGGCGCAGCGCTTGGCGGTCGAGCTT
>DASXTY010000361.1:0-1852 GCA_036505155.1 Polyangiaceae bacterium
CCGTGCGAGCCAGCCGACGTACCCCGAGTACCAACCATCGCCCAAGATGGCGCCGATGGCATTGGGTCCCGTCCGAAGTCGGTCGGTGATGTCATACACTTGATACGTCACGCGTCGTCGGTAATCCGTCCACCCGGGCGCAAAAACCTGATCTCCAATTATTTCCCCATTCAAGTGCAGTTCGTAAAGCCCTAAAGCCGTCACATAAGCGCGGGCGGAGGCGACCGGTTTTGAAAGCGTGAAAACCTTGCGGAAGAAGGGTACGGGCACGGTGGTGTTTCTACCGCCGACCGTCGACGACCCGATGAATTCCGCCTTCCAGTCCTCGCGGCTCAAAATTCCCATTTCCCAAAAGGCGGACTCACTCCACGAAGAAGGCTCGCCTTGTGTATCCCAAGTGCACACTCGCCAAAAATACCGCAGTCGAGCCTGGAGCTCCGGCCCGCCGTACACCAAGTGGACGCTCTCGGCGCTGTCGACCTTCCCCGAATCCCACACATCCGCCGCCCCCGAATGTAGTGCCGCACTGGAGCTCGACACCTGAATTCGAAACGCGCTCTGCTGCGCACCGCGACGCGGGTCGCGAAGCTCCCACGACAGGCGCGGCTTTCGAATGTCGATTCCGATGGGGTTCTTCAGATATTCACAACGCAGGCGATGCGGCGACTCGGCGTTCATGGCAGGCCGGCCCAGCATACAACAGTTGGCTCATGGCGCATTTACCCCATGACCCTGCAAAATTCACCCGGTTACTGGCCCCATGAGTCTGAAAACCGCCGCTGTCTCGGCTCATTATTCACGGCTGCCTGCACTCGGGAGGAACGGTACAAGGCCCGCCTCTCTCCGGGCAGGTCGCGAGCGCACGGGAGCCCGCAATGAAGTCGGCAATCAGCCCATCACACGTCGTCGCGCGCGGTGTATCCGCGACACAAAGGGTAACGGCGTCGCAGAGATCTATCGCAGCTGCCGGATTTGGCACATCTTGTGAATGCACGCGTATCCCCTGGGACACTCCGTCTCTACGGCGCATTCGATCGGCCTACAATAATCGGGGTCGTAGTCGAAGCTGTCCGGCGTTTGAATGCCTGCAACGACCCCTGGCGGTCCGAAACCACCGCGCAGAGTTCGGCGATGCGGCTGTCGAAGAGGACATACCAGTCCGTGCGGCCACTGCCCGAACAAGTGAGTGGCGTTGCGGAATTCACGGTGGGCCGCACCGCGCAGCGGAAGCCCTCACAGCCGGCCTCAAACGTGTTTCCGACCGTGTCCCGGAGCGTCCCCGGCGTCACCCGGCTCACCCGTAGCTCCGGTCCGCTGCTGCCACTGCATGCGCTGCACATTGCAAGCCCCAGGGCCATCAGCACCTCTCTCGTAAGAACGCTTCGTTGAGGTAACCTCATTAGAGCACCTCTCCTACTCTGCTCGAAGAACACCACGCGCACCAGCCCGAAAAGTCTTGAGTCGAGGGTCCGACGATGAGAGTATCCCTCGTTGGCCCAAGCGCTCGAGCTTTGTCAGCGGATGCACGCGACTGCGACCGGGAGCTGGACCGCTTCGATGCGATGCTGCAGCATCGGGCGCAGAATATCGAGACTGTGCAGCGGCTGCTGACCTGGTACAGGCTGGACACGTGCTGCTCTGGCGCTGCCAGTCCGAAGGTTCGCTGCCGCTCAAGACTCTGGCGCTGCGAGTTCATACCGCTCGGGCGCGCCGCAAGATCGCGGTGGTAGCGGCGGCGCGGCACATCCTGCGCCTGGCCTACTACCTACTGCGCGATGGAACCCGCTACGAGCCGGCGCGCTTGCGCTCGGCGACAGCAAAGGAAAATCCGGCAGCGGCCTGAGCTACAAAC
>DASXTY010000362.1:0-1645 GCA_036505155.1 Polyangiaceae bacterium
AAGCTGATTTTGGCAAATTGTTACACGGACGCATCGCTCGAACGGTTGCTCGATGGCCTACCACTCGGAATGCGACAGCTGCGGAGGCTGTACCGCCGGGAGCGCGGGACGACTCTCAAACAAGCTCAGCTCAGCGTCAGACTCACCGAAGCCTCCAGGCTCCTCGACCACTCCGGGCTCAGCATATCTTCCGTCGCCATGGAGCTCGGGTTCCCTTCCTCACAGCACTTTGCCACTCAGTTTCGTCGCTTTTTTGGAAAGACGCCGACTGCCTATCGCGACCGGCCAGGGCGGGGTAAGAAGCGAACCTCGTGACCGGCGGCTTCGATGTGTGAGACGAAACCTAATGTCTCCGCCAGCAGACGAGCCGGTTGGGTTCTGGCGGCCCTTTTTTGCTTGAGCGCGTCGGGGTCCTGCGCGCAGGTTCCTCCAGCACTGTCCCAACACCGGGCGGTGAACGCCCATCCCGCGCGGCAGGCGCCGGTACATCCGGATCGAACGCCGGTTCCGCACTCGGCGCGGCTCAACATATTGTTCATTGTCGCCGACGATCTCGGGTATTCGGACCTCGGTTGTTACGGAAACGCAGTAATTGAGACGCCCACCATCGACCGTTTGGCAAAAGAAGGGGTGCGGTTCACGCGTTTTTATGCCGCCGGCCCGGCGTGCATGCCCACTCGAGCCAGCATCCTCTCGGGCAAATATCCGCTGCGCTTGCATTGTCGCAACCAGCACTTCGAGGGACCAAAGGAAGTCTCACCCTGGGACCCGCTTCCCTTGGAGGAGGTAACCTTCGCGGAGACCTTGCGCGCCGCCGGTTATCGAACCGGCTACATCGGCAAGTGGCACTTGGGCGCCGAAGCTCTGTTTCCGGACAAGCAAGGCTTCGAGTGGGTGGCGGCCAGCGGGAAATATTGGAACCTCCCTTGTTACTTTCATCCGTATTACCTGGAGTCACTGGACGCGGGCCCCGACCGCGGATACCTCACCAAAGTCCTGACGGAGGAGGCGGAAGGTTTCCTGGACGCGCGGCGGGGTGACGAACCGTTCTTTTTGTTCGTTTCGCACTACGCGCCGCACATTCCCATTCAGGCCGAGCCAGCGCTCGTCGCCAAATACCAGGCGAAGGCGAAACGGCTCAAGCTCGATATCAACCCGGTTTACGCGGCGATGGTGGAAGCTCTGGATACCAGCGTCGCCGCTATCCTGGCCAAGCTCGAGGCGCTCGGCATGGCGGAGCGGACCGCCGTAATTTTCACTTCGGACAACGGAGGCTTTCTCGGATACGGCGACCCCAAGAAGGATAAGAAGAAGCCGCCGAATGCCAAAGCGGACCGAGCCAAGAAAAAAAAGAAACATCCCCCGCACCCCGCCACTGCTTGCGAGGTGCCTTACCCGGTGGTGACCTCGAACGCGCCGCTTCGCGAAGGCAAATCGACGCTTTACGAAGGGGGCCTGCGAGTGCCGCTCATCGTGCGCTTACCGAGAGCCGGTGGTGGCGGCCGGACCGTCGACACGCCGGCCATCTCGATGGACCTCTATCCAACATTTCTCGCGCTGGCCGGCACGGCACTGGATCCGTCGCAGCAAATCGACGGAACCAGCCTGGTGAAGCTGATTGAGGGCTCGGCGGAACCAAAACACG
>DASXTY010000363.1:0-2289 GCA_036505155.1 Polyangiaceae bacterium
GTGGAAAGCTCGAGCCCTTCTCGCCGAGGAGCGGCTGCGGCAGGGATGATTCTTTCCACTTTCACGGGCCAACAACATACCCTGGGCAACTACTGGAGTGATGGCCGAGCTCACAGCCCTCCAGCCCCCATCGACCCCTGAAAGATCCCACCCTCCCGACCAGCGTTCCGGTCTGACCGGACGTTTGCAGCGAATTTCAGGCTGCCACCGGCTTGAGACCGCGCCACAAACAGGGTGAACGCCGAGCTCTCGAGTCGACCAGAATAGCCGCCCACATGCGGGACCGAGCAGGACAGGCGAGCGGGCGCAGCTTGGAGGCTAGTCCGAGCAAACGCCGATGGGTGTTGGAAAGTCGACATAACATCCGATGTGGGAATCGATGACGGTGAGGTTGCCGTCGCGCATGTAAACGCCGCCGCCTTGTCCGTCGTTCCATCCCTGCGAGCACGTCGCCGGCGCGGACGGAATAGCTTTCGGTCGGGGTTGCTTTGCCGTTGGTCAGCGCGATGTGCTGGAGCGTCAGGCGATGCTCGTTGTTCTGCCAGTTTGGGCTGTCGAAGCTCAGGATCCGCACCTGGCTCTGACCATCCAGCGTGATGCTGCGGTTTCCGTCGATGACGGTATCCTTGTCGGTTGGGACATTCAGAGTGGCGGTGACCGGAATGGTGACCGCGCTGCTCCCACAATCGAATGTGATGACTCCGCCGGTGGCGACCGCTGCGTTGAGCGCGGCAAATGTGCAGCTGTTTTCCGTTCCCGCTCCGACCACTGTGGTCGGGCTCGAGGTGTCGGCGGGCTGGCCTTCTGCCGGAACACCCGCGCTGCAGGATCCATCGGGGTTTCCCGCGCTCCACGATCCGTTGCCGGTTCCGCCACCGGTTGCGGTAGTGCCGCCCGCTGAGCTGCCGCCCGTCGGTGTGCCGCCTCCGGTCGCCGTGCTGCCTCCCTTCCCAGTGATGCCGCCTGCGCCAGAAGAGCTCGACCCGCCCGCGCCATCGGAGCTCGTGCCGCCGCTGGAGCAGCCGCTCAAGATGCTCAGAATTCCCATTACGAGAGCAAGCTTCATCGTACGGCCTCTTGCGCGGGAGGCTAGTCCGAACAACGCCGATGGGTGTTGGAAAGTCGACATAACATCCGAAGGGCGAACTTGTCGGCTTAGCCGACTCGGCCCATTTTGGTGGCGGCGTGCGCGAATTTTGATAGCGTGCAATCATTCCGAGGTGACCAGGAACAAGTCCGCGACTTGCGTCACTGCACGCATCAAGTCTCCAATTGCGAGATTCGCCTTTGGCGTACTGACGTTGGTTCCTTGCCTCGTTGTCCTCGTAGCCGTCTTGTATTCGCGATCGGCACAGCGCAGGGCCCAGGAGCGATACCAGAACGAACGCCAGCGCGTTGCGTTAGAAAGGGAACGCCGGCGGTTGAACGCTGAAATCGAAGCGTTGATAAGCGAACAACGACGGCTCACGCAGCTCATGCACCTCGTTGACGGAGGGCACCGCCACGGTCCTGGGGACTCTTACGGCCCTGGCGACTTTTACACTCCTTGTGAAAAACGGATATTGGCACGGCCTGCCACTGGGTTCAACGAGAGAGGACCGGATCCATGCAATCCAGCCTTTCCCGGGCGATGACCGTTTTTGATTTAAGAGGCTAGATGCCATGATGGCGCGCGTGTTGCGTCAGGTTCTCGCGCGCTGGATGGTTGGGGCTGCTGTAACAGGAGCGGCATGGTCGGTTACGAGCCCGTGCACCGTTGAGGCTGCAGGGAGCCCGCGCTTGGAAGCGAGCGGCTCGGCGCGCGTCACGCCGCTTGCAGCTCGAGCTCGATCGGGGCGGCTCGAGAGCCAAGCGTCGCGCCACGCGCCGGTCGCGTGCTGTGGTGAGGGCACGGCCGGTCTGCCAGAAATTGGTCTCCTCGCGTCGAGCCGGCACAAGTTGCAGGGGACAACAAATCACGGCCTCGCAGGCCAATCACCGGTCGAGCCGGCAAACGTGCTCGACCACGACGGAGGAGACCATGCGCTATCTTGGAATCGATGTTCACCTGAAGGCAATCGTGTATTGCCTTGTGGATGCGACGGGGGAAGTGACCGAGCGGGGGAAGGTCGAGACGACCCTACCCAAGCTCACCGAGCTCGCGCGCGTCGCAAGATCGCGGTGGTAGCGGCGGCGCGGCACATCCTGCGCCTGGCCTACTACCTACTGCGCGATGGAACCCGCTACGAGCCGGCGCGCTTGCGCTCGGCGACAGCAAAGGAAAATCCGGCAGCGGCCTGAGCTACAAAC
>DASXTY010000364.1:0-3905 GCA_036505155.1 Polyangiaceae bacterium
TCGAGTGCGAAATTGAGCCCTCCGCTCCATCGTCCTTTCGTGCGAAAGGCGTATCTGCTTTCGTGGCCCGGTGCCAACTCGAACGTGGTGATCCGAGAATCCGCGTAGCCTTCAGCCCAAGTAAAATTCGGGTCTGTCGAATACACCGTTACACCAAAATCAGGTATCCAGTCGGCAAGTGCAGCGCTCAGGGCCGCAACGCCTCTGTAGTCCCTTCCCGTCGATGATTCCGTGTACTCGAAGATGGCGGGGTCTTCGAAATCGGCAATGGTGTACCATTGCGCCGACTGCTCACTGGTCGCTATCGAGCACCGGGCAGGTCCCGGATCCGCGCCCCCACAAGCACTCAGGAGCAGGCTCGCGGGTATGGCAAGCAGCGCGGACGAACACTCAGGCAATGCCCGCATTCGTGAAACCTTACCCACCGCCGACGAAGTGCACGATTTCTACCACGTCGTCTTGATGCAAGAGGGTGCGCTCGTGATCGGCGCGCGGTACGACTACACGATTGCACTCCACGGCGACCAGGCCATCGGTGAGTCCGAGATGTTCGATGAGCCCCTTGACGCTCAGGACGTCGGGCACCTCTTGAGGCTGGCCGTTTACGGTGAGTTTCATGGTCTAAGCCTAATGCGATTGCAGCGGAACCACATCCTGGGCAGAAGTGCTCAAGAGCTCCCCTTCCAAGCTCAGCACACGCAAGTCCCTGTCTTCGACGGAACGCACCTGAACCGGGCGCCAGGGCTCGGCCAAGCTGGTCGGGCGCAACAACCCGAAATCGCCGCGCATCAGGGGACTCGACCCGTAGCGAGGCTGCGGGACCACGTTTTCCATGGGAACTTTGATGACTTCCCCGTCTGACTCCCAGCGCACGCGCAGCCCATCGTGCTCGATTTCGTGCACCCGGGCGGTAAACCAACCATTGTCCTTCCGCGCCAGTACCCGCTCGCCCGGAGATGCTTTCCACCCGACCGGCGCTCGCGGCTGGCCTGCTTTTTCCACCGCGCGCACGAAGTCCGCTCGAGCCCTACTGCGCTGGAAGTCGCGGCGCAGGTTGAGCTCGGTGAGAGGGCTGGGAGCGAGCACCTGATCGGGACCCACGGAGTACTCTTGATCTTCGGCGCTCCGCGCGAAAATTCGCGAACCCTGAAGGCTTTCGATGCGGCAGCCTTCCCATTTGCGATCGCCAGTCCTACAGATGGCCAGTTGTCGCGGCACGCTCCGTTTGCGAGGCGGCAACGGATAGGCATCGCCCGGCTCGACCAAGACTGACCGACCGCCGGACACCTCGACGCGAAGCTGATTGTTTTCGACTTCGAGAACCCTCCCCTGAAAAAACTGCGCCGCGGTTTGCTCCACCACCACTTGATCACCTCGCGCAAACGCAACGACTCGCAACGGATCTTTACCGCGCTCCACGTGGTTGCGACCACAACCGGACGCGCACAAAAGGTACGCCAGCGCACAAGCCGCTATGGCTGCGCTCAGGGCGAAGCACCGGTCATGGGACCGGTCTCTACAAATCCGTACCGGGCGCTCAGTCAACTCTCGCTCGCACCGAATGCAACCACCGCACAGAAGCCGTGGCGAAAAAGGGCTCTTTCAGATTACTCTCGCACGCTCGACGGTCCGACAAAAAGCCGCTCTCGCACCGAGACTCCAGGAACTATGCTCCCGCCTTCCGACCCGTTGCCCGAATCCCCCTTCCGCTCGCCCGCGGCGGGGTCAGAGCGCAGCGCGCAGGCAGCCCTGCTGATGCGGGACACCCAGTTGTGGATGGGTCTTGCCGCGGCCAGCATGTTGTGCGTGGTGCCCTGTTTTTTCGGACTGATCGGCTTACTTGCGTGCCATACGGCGCGCGAAGCGGCTTCCCGGGGTCGGGTGGCGGACGCCCGAGCGAAACTCCGGCTCGGAAAACTGATGACCGTCAGCGGCTTCGTCACCTTCGTGCTGGCACTCGTTGGGTACGCGCTTTCCCGCCGGTCCTGAAGGCTCCCGAGCACCGCTCTCAAAAAAACTGGCTCGGCAAGCGCTGCGACGGACCCATTTCTGGGTAAGCGCAGCACCTGCCGAGCCTTTTGGGGCGAGACTAAGCTCGCTCAGGCGAGGAAAAGCCTCACATAGCGCCAGCAGCAGCCGCGGCCGCCTTCTTGCGACGACCGCCCTTCTTGCGACGCTTGCCTTTCTTGGCTGTGCGCTTGGCCTTCTTGCGACCCTTCTTGCGTCGCTTGGCCTTTTTCCTACCTTTTTTGGCGGGGGCCCCTTCCGAGGCTACCGCCGCCTTTCTCTTTTTTCTTTTCTTAGCAGCCATTCACAACCCTCCAGGGTACTGTGAGCCACCGTATGGCAATGCAAGCGCATATATTGCCATCTATGGTGAGTGTCAACAGAAAAAACACAATTTTTTTTTGACCGGTACAGGACGGCAGTCGAAATTCACACGGTTGTCCCTTAACCAACCCCGCTGAAAATCTGGTCGAGCAGTTCGGAAATCATTGAGATTTTTCGTTTTACGAGGACCGGTGCAATCACAATTCATCGTCGAAGCTCGTCAGCGGTTCAGGAACGCGTGCAAAGCGTCGATCTCACCGGCCAAATGCGGAAGCGGTGTCATCAGCCGCGTGGTTCGCTTCGGCGTGTAGCCGGGAGGGTACTGTGCCTTGAGCACGCGCAGTCGCAGAAGCTTGAGCGAAGCGCCTTGCACCGCCGGCCCGAGGTTTCCGGGACGAGACGGGTCCGGATTGTGGCAAGCGATACAGCTCGTCATGTATACGCCGCGGCCGCGTAGAACCAGATCGCCTCCCGGTTCCCCTTTCCGACAACCGAGCCCAGTCAAGGTCAGCATCAGCAGAGAGCCGACGCCCGCCCGCGTCAGCCCGCGGCTCATCCGAGCGCGGAGACCAGCCCGTAGAGAACAGCA
Organism: Polyangiaceae bacterium; assembly: GCA_036505155.1. Classification (GTDB taxonomy): domain Bacteria; phylum Myxococcota_A; class Polyangia; order Polyangiales; family Polyangiaceae; genus DASXTY01. The sequence goes on from DASXTY010000364.1 coordinate 2,921, forward strand.
GCGAGCACAAAGCCGCAGGTGATGACGCCCTTTACGCTGGTGAGCGGGCCGAGCTTTCCAAACAAAGCGTTGCCTTCAAGCACTGCGGCGATCCCGAACACGGCGCCCAGAAGCGCTCCATTGAGTCGAACCGCCTGATTCAAGTGGCTGGCTGCGCCCATGAAAAATAGCATTGGGATCGAGAACAGGGTGTTGGTTCGAGAAGCCAGTAGCGCCTTGGCGCCCGCTGCCGCGGCTTTGGGGTTCTTTTCGCCCTTGGCGTCCGCGATGACGATCTTTTGGTTAGGCCAAATGATGAGCCAGACGTTGAGAAACATCAGCGTTCCCAAAAGGGCGCCGGTAAAAATGAATGCTCCCCACGGGGTCTCGAATGCAACACCTAGGCTGCCGGTTTGATGGCCCTTTATCCCGATGATGAAAACGCCCGAAAGAAAGGTAAACATCGCGCCCCATCGGAACCACCAAAGCGCCCGCGGAACTAACTGTTGGACCGCGGCGCCTTTGACGCTCGCTTCCGCTTCTTTGAACCAAGACCCCTGCACGAAATTGAAATAATAGAGGAGCCCGATCCAGGTCACGCCCGCGAGGAAGTGCAGCCAACGCGCCAGGAACTGTCCACCGTCGAGAGAGAAGAGAGCCATGTCCATCTCCTAGTGTGCGTTTCGCCAAGGCTTGTCCCCCACGGACCCGCACAAAGTCAAGAGAAGCGGCAAGAGGGGGATACCGGACCCTCGTTTCAGCCGCGGAGCTCGTCCAGCTCCGCGTCCAGCCGATCGTCGAGCGCGTCGCGCTCCGGTTTTGACACGGATGGCCCCTCGGCTCCGCTCTGCTTGGCGCGGCTCCGCCAGCGCCCCATCAAGAGCACTGCGCCGATGCCGCCTGCGCCCATTACCAAGCTCAGGGCGATTGCCAGCTGCCGCAAAGGGTTATCCCGCGGCACCGCCAGAATCCGTTTCCCGTAGCGCGCAACCATCGAGGCCTCGAT
>DASXTY010000365.1:0-5378 GCA_036505155.1 Polyangiaceae bacterium
GACGCCGACGCACTGGATACTCGGTTTCTTTTCCTTCAAATACTTGCCGACGCCACTGATGGTTCCGCCCGTTCCCATGCCAGCAACGAACACGTCGAGCTCTTCACCGCATTGCTCCCAAATCTCCGGCCCGGTATTCAAGTAGTGCGCTTCAGGGTTCGCCGGGTTGTGATACTGGTTGGCGTAAAACGAGTTCGGCGTCTCTTCCGCCAGCTTTTTCGACACGGAATAGTAGCTTCGCGGATCCTCGGGCTCAACGGCCGTGGGGCAGACCACGACGCGAGCGCCGAAGGCGCGCAAGCTGTCGATCTTTTCTTGGCTCATCTTGTCCGGCATCACGAAGATGCAGCGATAACCCCGCACCGCCGCCTGAAGCGCGAGCGAGGCCCCGGTGTTGCCACTGGTAGCCTCGATGATGGTTCCGCCGGGTTTGAGTCCGACCAGCTCGGCGCGCCGCAACATGTTGGCAGCCACACGGTCCTTGTGGCTGCCACCGGGGTTCAGGTATTCACACTTGGCGTAAATGTCGGCCTCTAGGCCCTTGGTCATGTTCTGGAGCTTGACGATGGGCGTGTGACCCACCGCGTCCGTGACATGAGCTACAGCGCCTCTCATCATGCATTCTGAGTAAGCGCCGGCGAGGGCCGCCGCAAGCTCAATCTTCCGAGTAAACCCTACCGCCGCGGCACGATTGCCGATAGGTGGCGGCCGCTCCTCGGCCCGTCTCGCCGATAAGAATAATACAGGTCTGGCACTGACAGCGTGCAGCCCCCGACTTCGTCGACCCGCTCCTCGGCCACGCCCAGCGCGGACAGCTGGGCTCGGGCTAGCCGCCCCAGATCCACGTGCGGCTTGAATCCGGGTTTGGTCAGCACGACCTCGTCACCGGGTGAGGACGCCTGCAACTGGGCGGCCACTTCCTCGGAGACCTCGAATGCAAGCGCCGAAATCCTGGGACCAATGGCGGCGATGAGGTCGCCTTCGGCACCCAAGGCGTGCCGGAGCTGTGCGACGGCCGACCGAATCACCCCGCGCACCGCCCCGCGCCAGCCGACGTGGATGGCCGCTGCTGCCCCCGATAAACGGTCGCCCATAAGTATCGGAACGCAATCGGCGGTGAGCACTCCGCAGGCCGGCCCGGCTGCAAGGCTGACCAGTGCATCGGCTTGCTCCATTCTCACCTGATCGCGAGACTCGTGCTTTTCGAGCACCCGGGCCACCGCTCCGTGCACTTGCGCCAAATGACAGATTTGCGATGGAAGCGTCCCCAGCACTTCTGCAGCACAAGAGAAGTTTTCCTCCACGTTGTTCTCGCTATCACCGACGCTCAGTGAAAAATTCAGCGACCGGTAAACGCCATCCGAAACACCACCGAGCCGCGTAAAAAAGGCGTGTTGAAAGCCGGATTGGGCAAGCAGCGAGCTCTGCAGGTAAAAATTGCGATTCATGGCGCCGTGCGGTGGGCCGCCCCTGGCCGGTCATGGGGCAGCTGGGCTCGTAGGGGGACAAGACTTTTGGTATCAGTCGAACGAAGATGACAAGCAAGGACCCATTTATCGGTCGGGAGCTCCTGAACGGCCAATTTCAGGTGATCCAAAGGATTGGAACCGGTGGGATGGGTTCTGTCTATCGAGCCCTGCAGCCGGCGATGAATCGAACCGTCGCCATCAAGATCCTCCATCCAAAACTGGCCGGTCGCAAGGATTTGGTCTCCCGATTCCGCCGAGAAGCGCGGGCGATGAGTCAGCTCAGCCATCCGAATACCGTAAAGGTGTTCATGTACGGCGAGCTCGAGGAAGACGGCCCGCTCTACATCGTCATGGAAATGCTGGAGGGGCGTAACCTGAATCAAGCGGTGCGAAAGGAAGGACCGCTCCCTCCGCAGCGGGCCATCCCCATCCTGATTCAAGTGTGCGGAGCGCTTCAAGAAGCCCACGACATGGGGATCGTGCACCGTGACCTCAAGCCGGAAAACATCTTTCTTAGCAACCAGGGAGGCATCGCCGACTACCCCAAAGTGCTCGATTTCGGTCTGGCCAAGGTGACCGAGCGTCAGATGCGCCCAGGCTCCTTGATCTTAACCCAAGAAGGGATGGTGTTCGGTACGCCGGAGTTCATGTCACCCGAGCAAGCACAGGGGCGGCAGCTGGACGCGCGCAGCGACATCTATTCACTTGCCATCATTCTGTACGAAGCGCTCACCGGCAAGCTCCCGTTCGTTGCCAGAACGCCTATGGAATACATCCAGAAACATGTTAGCGAGCCCATCATAACGCTCGACGAACGTGTGCCGGATAAGACTTTTCCCGCCGGCCTGGGCGACGTCCTGAAAAAGGCGCTGTCCAAAAGACCGGAGGACCGCTATCAATCCGCCACGGAATTTGCCGAAGCGCTCAGGGCCTATGCCGCCGCGTGGCCCGCGGCGCCATCGAAAAGCGTCGAAGCGCCGCCGCCGGCCGCACTGGACCGGCCCGCTTCGGACGAGGCTAGGCGGCCGGTGGGACCCGGTCTGCTCATCGGCGTGGCGGCGGCGTGCCTCATCGCGGGCATGTTGCTCGCGGTCATTTTTATGCGCTTTCGCAGCGTTTTCGTAAAGCTCTTCGGTTTGTAAAGTTACGGCGCCGCGGTGCACCCGTTCTGCATCATGCACAGCGCGGCGGTCATCAGGTCTGCGCAAGGAGTCGCTGTGCCGTCGCAGCTGGTCGCCGACCCGGTCCAGCTGCAAGAGCCGTTACAGGCGGCTTGAGTCAGCTGCGCGCAGGCTGTTGGAGTTCCCGAGCAAGTCTTCATCTGCCCGTCCCACATGCAACCATCGATGGCGTTGCACGTTCCTCCGGCCGTCGCCGTGTCGCAGTTCGGTGGATTACCCGTGCAGCCTCCCAGGGGGCTGCATCCGTCTTGGGTTGCGCAATCAGCCAAGGCGACCGCGGAGCATGCGGTGGCGGTTCCCGTGCAAACGGCGGCCACCGCACCGGCGGCACCGCCCATCCCGGCCGTACCGCCAGTCGCTCCTCCGGTTCCACCGCCGGTTCCTCCCGCTCCCCCGCGGCCCGCTGTCCCTCCGGTCCCCGCTGTCCCTCCGGTCCCCGCCGTCCCTCCGCTTCCCCCTTTGCCCGCCGTTCCTCCGGTTGTTCCAGCGCTTCCTCCCATGGTCCCAATCCCCCCGCCGGTTCCTCCCGCGCCTCCGCCGAATCCTCCCGCTCCCGTCCCTGCGTTGTTTTCATTACTCGAACCGCAGCCGGCTACCGTGACCAAGGCGCAGACACTCAAAACGCCGAAGTATGTAAGATGCATTTTTCTTCTCCGGTGGCGAAGGGCAAAGCCACCACGCTTCGTAAGGTATGGGTGGCCCGCCTGGCGCAAATTATGAGCAGCGAAATAAAACTGCCTACTTTGCGACGCGAATGACCAGGACCAAAATCCCCTTCTTGTAGCTTTGGCCGGCCACCATGAAGGCCTCCCCGCGCTTGGCCTTCACCTCGAGCACCGGCAAGAAATCCTTGCCGTTTGGTTGATTGATGCTGGCCGAAAGCCGGAGCTTATCTTTCGGCAATACTTGGAGCAGTGACATTTGCAGAACCCGGCCATTCGGCAGGCGAAGGCGCTGCGGCTTACCTTTGATCAGCGACATCCGGCTCTTAATCACGAGCTCGTAACTCTTGTAAGAAGAGAACGGAGCCCGCTTGAGCTCGGGCATGGCACCGATGCGCGGGTCGATCCCCCGGTCGGAGTTGGTGGCGTGCAAGACCAATATTTCGACCGCGTAGCCCGCCTGCGCAGGGCGCTTCATCGCGTCGAGCGAAGTGCCCTCGTCGGGCTTAGGTTCCGCTTTTGGCGCTGGCTCCGGTGCATCGGCCGGCTTAGGCGGGGGGGCGTCTTTTGGCGCCGTCGCGGTTGGCGGCTTCGGCGCAGCGGGTTTTTCCTGAGCCAGACCGGACGGCGAAGCCAATAAGACGGCAATCGATAGGGCCAGGGTCAGGCTTCGCTTCATAACTCCGCACTTCCTTCGAAGCCGTCGTCATCGCTCAACCACACGACTGGCGTTGAGGTGCCGCCAGACGACACCAGGAAGATTGTGCCCAGATGTTGACCAAAGTCGACGCTCTCGATCGAGGCAGCCGGGGATGGGTCGGCCGGCTCCGCTTGGACCGCCTGGGTGCGGGGCGCCGGCTCCGCTATCTCACCGCGCTCGGCGACGGGGCGCCCTTGCGAAGCCCCCGCCTGCACCGGCGGCTGCCCACTCTTAACCCACAGGAGCGTGCCCGCAGCCATCGCCGCGCAGGACGCAGCGGCGGCAAACGGCCATCTCGGGACTCTTCTCTTTTGAACCAGCGCGACAGGCGCAACCGAGGCGGGCAGCGGCTGGCCGAGAGGCTCTACCCTTTGCTCTTGTACCAATCGCAGGCCCGAAACCTGGTCGGACGAGGGCTCGGAATGCGCTTCGGGTGCCGCGGAGGGCCGTCGCCGGGCTCCGGACTCGTCTTGCAGGCGATCCAGCACCAGGTCTCCGATACCCAGAGCGCGCGGGGAGCGCAATTCGGCCCACTCCGCGAGCGCGGCACCAACGGAACGATATCGCTGAAGCTCGGCTCGCAGCTCCCGGTCTTCGGCCAGTCGGTTTTCGATTTCTTGAGCTTCTTCGGCGCTCAGCTCGCCGTCATGGTAACGCATCAGCCGTTCGAGCCGGACGGATCTCATTCGCGACCGTGCCTTTCCGCAGTCGGTTCACCCACCTCTTCGCGATAATAGTCAGAAAGGGCCCGCTGCAGCTTCTGCCTTGCGTGGAACAGCCGGCTCATGATGGTACCCTTTGAGACGCCGAGCACCTGGGCCATTTCCTCATAGCTCAGTCCTTCGATCTCTCGCATGAGGATGACCGCTCGGTGGTAATGAGGCAGCGAGGCAAGGGCAGTGTCGATCCGGCAGGCAATCTCCGCCCGGCGCACTCCCTCGGCCGGATCGGCATTGGGGAGCTCCGCGAGGAGCGGCACCGGCCAACCTTGACGCGTGTCAGGGACCGGCTCGGTCCCGCATTCTCGACGCGCTGGCCGGCGCATAAGGTCGATCGACAAGTTGGTGACGATCCGATAGAGCCATGTAAAAAACGTCGATCCGCCGTTGAACCGTTCCAAACCCCGATGAACGCGGAGAAACGCCTCCTGCACCACCTCGAGCGCGTCTTGCTCGTCCCGGACCAGGCCCACCGCAATCGCAAACGCGCGCCGCTGATGACGCTCGACCAGCCGGCGAAACGCCTGGGCATCCCCCCGCCTTGCTTGGTCGATAAGCGCACGGTCCTGCTCCGCTTCGATTCGACGAACCTCTCGGTTGGACGCCGAGCTAGTGGAGCTATTCACCCCCCTGACATTTCGATCAGC
>DASXTY010000366.1:0-7016 GCA_036505155.1 Polyangiaceae bacterium
GATTGGGCTCCCAGCGGGTGGTGATCAACACTCACCATCTCGCCCATACTTTCCGATGGATTATCAATAACTTAGGTGTTAATAGCGAGATTTTTCATGAGCATGAGCTCTTGGGAACGGCGGGGGCGATCAGCGCGGCCCGAGCCGCGTTGAAGCCAGCTCCTGCCCTGGTTTGGAACGGGGACATCTTGACCAGACCGCCCGTCGCGGAGCTGCTCGCGGCGGCGGAGCAAAGTACTGGCCTATGTTTGGCGGTAAGCCTCACGGACGCCGGTAGCGGAACCCTGGGTCTGGATCGAAATGGTAACGTCGTCCGTTTGCGCGGCGAGCGTTTCGGGGAGGAGGTGTCAGGCGGAGACTACATTGGCGTGGCCGGCATCGGGGCGGGATGTCTGGAGGGCTTGCCAAGGTCGGGATGCTTGATCGCGGATTGGGCGCTGCCGGAGCTTCGCCGCGGGGGCATTATTCCCACGGTGACCACGCGTGAACCATGGACCGCGGTCGGTGATATCCGGGCGTACCTGCTCGCGAACCGGGAGTGGCTGGAGCTGCACGCGAATTCGGAACATGGCTCTTGGGTTGCTGCAGACGCGCGCGTTCGCCACAGCGTAAAGATTTCCGAGAGCGTCATCGGGGCCGGAGCGCGAGTTTTCGGCCGGGGATGGGTGGAGCGATCGGTGGTTTGGCCTGGAGCGCAGGCGGAGGCACCGCTGGTGGACGCGGTAGTCCTGCGTTCGGGTAGGGTGGTACGACTCGGGTAGTGCACGCGATAACCGTCCGCGCTGAGCCCGACCCGATACAGATTGCGCGCGGGCTCGCGGACAGGCCGCAATTGAGCGTGCTTTGGGACGCGACCGGCCGGGGTGCATCGTACGTCGCCTGCGACGCCGATGATATGGCAGTCGCGCTCGATCCAGAGGCAGGGCTAAATAACAACCGCGAGCTCGGCGAGCTGGGGAAGGTGCCGCGCTGGATTGGAGCGCTGCCGTACGAAGCCATGCGCACCCTGGAGCGGCCCCGGCAGGCGGCCGGGCCGGAGCGACGGGAGTCGCCGCACCTGGTTGAGCCCGTTTGGTGGCGTTACCCGGCGGTGATCGAGGTCACCGATCGGGTTCGAGTAGCGGGTGACCGAGAAGCAGCAGTGCGTTCGTTGGCCGCCAAGGTTCAAAATCGTGACGTCGCCGCATCGTTCCGGCTCGGGTTTGCCGAGCCGCCGGAACCGGCGCAGGAACACCTCCAGCGCGTCTCGAGAGCGCTCGAGCTCATCCGGCAGGGAGACATTTACCAAGTGAATTTGGCGCGCCGCTTTCGGCTCCGTTTCGAGGGCCATTCGGTCGACCTGCTGGAGAGACTGGGACGGCTTACTGGTGCTCCCTTTTCCGCGCTTCTCGGGCTGGGCGAGGTGGAGATGGTCTCTTCGTCGCCCGAGTTGTTTATCGAAATGAGACCCGATGGAGGGGTGGTCACTTCGCCCATTAAGGGGACGCGGGCGCGAGGAAGCGATGCTCGCAAAGATGGCGAGCTCGCCGAAGAGCTCGAGCGCGACCCAAAGGAGCGGGCCGAGCTGGTCATGGTGATTGACGTTGAACGGAACGATTTGGGCAAGGTTTGTCGACCTGGCTCGGTGAGGCTTTTACACCCTCCGCGGGTCGAAACCTTCGCGACCTTGCACCATCGGCTCGCTAGCATTGGGGGAGAGCTCCGGCCCGAGGTAACCCGGGGACAGCTGCTCGCTGCAATGCTGCCGAGCGGCAGCGTGACCGGCGCGCCCAAAATCCGCGCGATGGAAGTGATTGCGGAGCTCGAGGCACACCGTCGCGGGCTTTACACCGGCGCGTTCGGGGCGGTGGCTCACGACGGGGGAATGCGGCTCGCCATGGCCATCCGCACTCTGACCCTACGCGGCGCCGAGGCTCACTATTTCAGCGGGGGCGGCATCGTGGCCGACAGTGATCCACGGCGCGAAGTTCTGGAAACCGAATGGAAAGCCAGCCATATCCGGGCTTTGTTGGCGGCCGGTGGATGAGTCTTGGGAGGGCGCTCGCCATAGATTGGTCCGCCCGTCGACTGGCAAGCGATACTGCGTTTGCGCAATGGAATCAGTCGACATCAGGAACCTTGAACAAATCCAGGAGGGCGACCTATCCCGGCGAGGCGCGGCGCAACTGTGGACTTTCCTGCTTGCCGGGATTGCCGGTGCGGCACTGGTCGTCGCCTGGGTGATGCTTCTGGATCGAGACACCGGTTCCGCACATAAGAAGGAAGACCCGCTGGCCGCCCTGGTGGCGGACGCGAAAAAGACGCCGCAAGCACCGGAGAAACTGGAAAATCGCGATGTGACGTTTCCTGCGATCCTGAGCGACGAGACGGCTCCCACCACCGCCCTGGCGGCGGTGAAAGATGAGCGCGGCGAGCTGTTGAAACAGCCGGCCGCCTCCCAACCGGATGGGCTGGCAAAGGCACTGGTCGTGGCTCCCGAGCGCGTCCCCGGCGCGGCGCGCTCTGCCGGGAGCTTGCTGCAAGCTACGCCGGTGACTACCAAACCCAAGGACCCACTCACTTCCTTGGCTTCACAGGTTTCCGAGGTCCCCAAAGAAGCCAATTTGGCTCCCGGAGGCAGCGATTCGGGATTTCAAATCCAGGTCGCCAGCTACCGGGAGCAAGCGGACGCCGACGCTTTCGTTGAGCAGTTGAGAAAACGCGGTCACCGCGCGTTCCGGGTTGCGGCAAGCGTTCCGGACCGGGGAGAGTGGCACCGAGTGCGCGTCGGCCCCTTCAAGACTAAGTACGAAGCAGAGCGTTACAAAGACGAGTTCGAAAAGACTGAGCACATCGCCCCGTTTCTGGTGGATCCGGAGCAGGTACGCCGCGCTCACGACCTACGCGAAGCCAAGCTACGCGAGCGAACCAAGGAATAGTGCCGCTTGGCAAGCCTCCGGGGGCTTAGCGTTCTTTACCTTGTTTTTTTTCGAGCTGGTGCCCGATCGCCGAGGAGACGGCTCCGGTGATATTCTTGCTCCTCGAGAGCGCTCGCAAGTCATTATCCCTGAGGTAGGGAACCAGCCGCGACGCAAAAGAAAAAGGCGTGCGCGGGTTGGTCACCAGGTTCAACTTGACCTGGTAGTTACGGGTAAATTCGCGATTCTGGGCGATAATCCGTAGCACATCGTCGGAGACGGTGCGGCTGGCGGTCACTTGCACCGCTTCGTTTTCGCGCATAAGCGGGCTCTTGGCGGCGGCGGAGGACACCAAGCGATTGGCATCTCGCACTAAAAGCAGTCTCTCCGCAGCGGTGCCCAGTTGAGCCCGACGGATCTTCTGCGAGACGGTCATCTGGCTAATTTGCGCGTACAGAGGGACGAACTTGTTCCTCAACCGCTCTTCACCTTCCTCGTCTCTCTCGTGGGTATCTTCTTCATCCCTGTCCAGAGAGCATTGTCTGGCGATCTGCTCGGTTTGGACGAAGAGCACGTCGTCGAAAGTGGGCTCTTCGGTGGGTTCGGGAATGAGCTGATCCTGAATGGCAGCTGCCGCCTCCTTGAAAGCGGCAATCCCCAGCTCGAGGCCGTTTCGCACCGCGAGCTCCAGCAGTCGCTCTGCGGTGGACATCCGGACCCGTTTGTTCATGTAGAGTTTTTCGATGACGGTGGGGTTTTGCAACATCAGCCGCTCGTTAGTGGCGATGAGCTCTCCGGCAGCCTCGTCGGCCGCATCGGCCAGCCGTTCCAGGGCGGCGGTGCCGATGCGCGGCATCCTGAGCAGTTTCTCGATGACTTGGTGGTCGCGCGTGTAGTTTTTGGCGAACACCTCGATCACCGCTTCGGGCAGATCTGCACCCAGTGCTCCGCTCAAGATGGGTGGCGGCAGATTGCTGAAAGTGCCCAGCGCAGTGTCGGCGATCGGTTTTTCACCATCCAATATCAGCGCGCACAGCACGGTGACGATGTCGGCCGGGCGCAGGCCCGGCATCACCCCTTTGGCCGCAAGCTGCCGAACTTGTGCCGGCGCATCCGCGGACAAAATGCGTCGGGCTGGTGCGGGCAAGCTTTCAAGGTCGATGGCGCTGCTCATGGGGTAGTAGAATAGGCTTTCCGTTCGAAATACCCTAAGATGACGGCCATGGGTATCATCGATTTCGTAAAGAGCGGCGTGCAGCGCATGATGATCGCACGCCGTGATGCGGACAAGGACAAGATTGTCTTCAAGCACCCCGATCAAACGTTCCCGTTTTGGAGCCAGCTCACGGTGGACTCGGATGAAGTCTGCCTGTTCTTCCGAGACGGCCAATTCGTGGGCGCGATCGGCCCGGGTCGCCACACGCTGCACACCCAAAACGTTCCGTTTTTGAACGCCCTCATCGATCAATTCACCCGGGGCAATTTGTTCACCGCCGAGCTTTTTTTCGTCACCATGCGACCCCAATACAATCAGGCATTCGGCGATGTCATCGGGTCGATGCGAGACCCTGAGCTCGACATTCGCGTCACGCCCAGAGCTCACGGGACGTTTTCGTTTCGAGTCATCGAACCGGTTCAGTTCGTGCTGGAATTCCTGGGTCAAAGCGGGGAAAGCGACACAGGTGATGCAATGCGTTGGGTGCGCGATCAGCTGTTTTCCGGTCTGAGAGCCACCCTCACGCGCCTGGTCAAAGAAGGTGACTTGACGTTGATGGACCTGGGCGCTGCGGGTCCGGAAGTTGCCAGGGCCATCGTGGCAGACTGCCCGGATATCAGCCGTCTGGGGGTACAAGTCTTAGAGATCGCCAAGCTGAATATCAACTTGTCGGAAGAAGATCAGGCGCGCATCGACAGGATGCAGGACCAGATCGTGCAGGCAAAAGTCGACGCGCGCGCAGCCAGGCTCCGGTTGGCGGAAGCGCAGGCCGAAGCCGAGCAACGCCAAATCGCGTTAGACCAGGACTTTTACAATCGGGCGCGGTACGTACAGGATCTGGACATGGCGCGCTACCAGCAATACGCGGGCGCAGAAGCCATGTTGGGAGCGGGCGCGGGCATGTCGCGCGGAGAAGGAGCGAGCGCGGCCGGAGCGAGCTCTGGATTCGCCGTTGGAGTGGGGCTGGCCGCCGGTTTCGCATCCGCGCCGGGTTTCCACAACGCTGCTGCGGCTCGCTCGGGACCGGGCGGCGCGCCACACTCAGCCGAACCAGAGAAGCTCGGCGGTCCGCGCTGCCTGCGCTGCAACGCGGTGAGCCTTCCGGGCTCGAAGTTTTGCTCTCAGTGCGGGACGGCGTTCGGTTAGACCCGGCGAGGAGTGATACTGCCCGGATTTACCCGGGTTCCATCCCCCTGGCTGCGTATCGGTGTTAAGCTGATAGAAGCGCCCGTGGGACAAACCTGGATTCAGTTTGGCGGCGAGAAAAGCCCAACCGACGGGGCCGAGACGCGGGACCCGCCGCAGCCGAGTTCCGAGCCCGGTCGTGCCAAATCCACGGTGTGTCCGGCGTGCCGGCAGCATTTCTCCCCTGAGGGCCGCTTTTGCCCTTTTGATGGTGAGCCCCTAACTCCCTCTCCAGACTGGGACCCTTTCTCGGATCGATTGCTGGGAAAGATCATCGACCAGCGTTACGAGACGCTCGAAGTGCTGGGCGAAGGTGGAATGGGAACCGTGTACCGGGTTCGCCACACGGCGCTGCGCCGTCAATTCGCGCTCAAGGCACTGCGCCGTGACCTGGCTCGGGACAAAGACTTGTCGGCCCGGTTCATTCAGGAAGCCAAAACCGCCGCCGCCATTCCCCACCCTAATATCGTCCAAATCACCGACTTCGGATCGCTCCCCACCGGCGAGCCGTATTTCGTGATGGAACTGTTGGAAGGCCGCTCCCTGCGCTGGCTCATCGGCAAGGGAGGGTCGATTCCGGCGTCACGAGCGGTGCGCATCTTGCGTCAGGTGGCCGAGGCGCTCGGCGCCGCGCATGGCGCAGGCGTGATTCATCGAGATCTCAAGCCCGACAACATTCACGTGGGAGATACTGTCGGCAAACGAGAGCTAGTAAAAGTGCTCGATTTCGGGTTGGCCAAAGTTTTGGGCGGAAGCAAGCTCACCAGCGCGGGTATGGTTTTCGGCACACCCCACTACATGAGCCCGGAACAGGCGGCTGGAGAACACATCGACTATCGTTCGGATATCTACGCGCTCGGTGTGGTGATGTACGAGATGTTCACAGGTCGGGTGCCGTTCGAAGCCGACACCTATATGGGAGTGCTCACCAAACATATGTACGTGAGGCCAATCCCCCCGAGCGAGATAGTCGGCAAGAACAGGAACTTGGGTGCGCTCGAAGAAATCACTCTGCGCTGCCTGGAAAAGAAACCGAAGCAACGTTACGCGAGCATGGCGGACCTTTTAGACCGCCTGGATGAGATCGTGCACTTTACCGAATCGGGGGATCTGGAAGTCAAAGCTTCGGCGCAATCGGAGGGGAGAGTGGCGTCGGTGTTGGCTGATGATTTGGAGGCGCCGACCACCGAGGAGCTTAGCGTGATGATGCGACGCGCGGGCCTACCGCGCAGGCGCTCCGTTCAGCGGAATGTAGTGCTCGCCGGCGCGGCGGCGCTTTTGGTGATTGGAATGGTGTGGCTGGGCGCGACCCTGCAGCCGGCGGCGAAGGCGCCGGGTGCGAGTGCGCCACTATCCTCCGAAGCGGCGCAAGCAAAACGCAACGACAGCCGTGTTCCGGCGCTTTCGAGCCAAAGGGCAACCATATTGGTGGTGCCGGCGTCGAGCGGCACCCTAGATCCGGCCGGACCACAGACGGACGCGGCCATTGTGACGTCATCCCAGACAAAGTCCGGCCAATCGGGCTCGGTAAAGCCGGATGCTGCGCCGCGTAAGGCTGTGAGCCGCCCCCAGCCCACCACTCCCCCCAATGGTCCGCGGGACGGCCGAAAGCGCCCGGCGACGGGCAGTAGCGACATCGTTGACCCGTGGGGACGCTAGTTTGGGACTTGTCGCTTGACAGGGGCGGAGAATGTTTCAAGGCTTTCATCCCAGCTTTT
>DASXTY010000367.1:0-7054 GCA_036505155.1 Polyangiaceae bacterium
AGGTCGACCTCACGCATCGCGCCGCGGAGGAAAGCGTCACCGAAATGCTGGCTGCCGAAGACGTGGACACCTTGGTGCATTTGGCGCTTTTGACATTGCCGGCGCGCGCTACCAATTGGGCCCACGAGCTCGAAAGTGTGGGCACCATGCACGTGGTCAACGCATGCCGGCGCACCCAGGTCCACAAGATCATCATGTGGAGCCAGACTCTTTTGTACGGCGCACACGCCACCAACCCTAATTTCTTATCGGAAAAGCACCCGCTAAGGGCGAAGCGCACTGAACCATTTCTCAGCGACAAGCTGGAGGCGGAAAACGAGGTTCTGAGCTTCGGTAAGCCCGGACAGGGGCGCATCGTTACCGTACTGCGAACGGCACCCATCCTGGGACCCTCGGTGGACAATTACGTCACTCGCTATCTAAGTCACCGCGTCGTGCCCACCGTGCTCGGTTTCGACCCGCTTTGGCAGTTCGTGCACGAGGCGGACGCGGTGGCCGCCTTTACCTTCGCCATCGATCGTGATGCGCCCGGAGTTTTTAACATCGTGGGCGACGGCGTCTTACCGCTCACTACGGTGCTCAAGCTTGCCGGAAGAGTAGCGCTGCCGCTTCCGCGGCCTTTGGTGAGCGCGCTGCTCGGAGCGTTGTGGGTGACCCAGCTGGGCGAAACGCCACCGCTTTTGGTCGACTACTTGCAGTATCTGTGCGTGGCCGACGGCGACCACGCCAAACGGTCATTGGGTTTTTCCCCGGTTTTTAGTACTCGGGAGGCCCTTATGGACTACGCCAGCGCTCAGCACCTGCGTGAAGTAAAACTGCTTTCGGAGACGCCGGCTTGAGTGCAAGTAAAAAGCGCAGTCGCAAGCAGGCGAATCGAAAGGCCCAAGCCGCACCACGGGCCGCGCCCAAGCGTAACCGCAGGAGCTCGGCCCAGCGACGAGCTCGAGTGCGGAGCGGCGAGGAAGGTCCGAGCTTAACCACGGAGGAGTACACCCCGGCCAGCGAGACACCGCTCGGAATCGGATCGCGCGTAGTGCCGCTCGAGCCTGTGGAAACCGGAGACGAAATCGAAGTGATATCGGAGCGCAGCACACTAGGCGCCACCCCTTCCGATACCAAGGTCCAAGCGAGGATTCGAGCCCTGGAAAAACGCCTGGACGGATTGATCCGCAGCGCCGTCGGACCTGAACCGTCTCCACCGGAACCACCCCAGGACGATTCACCAGGGCCCCGCTTCGAGCCGCTGGGCGGGTTAGAAGGGGTGTCCTCTTTTCCTCAGGCGACGGGGAGCGCAGCGGAAGCGGCGCTTGCCGCACAGCAGCTTTTTTCGAACCCGTATTCCGCGCGACAGTGGGGACGCACTGCGCTCCGAGCGCGTTCCGAAGACGTGGACGAGTTTGGTTGCGATCCGAGCTTCGAGCGCCACCTGGAGCCGGTGGCGCGCTTTCTCTACCGCCGTTATTTCCGGGTTCAAACCAGGGGCATTCGAAATATCCCCGACCAGGGGCGGTGTGTAGTGGTGTCGAACCACTCGGGAACCGTGCCGCTCGATGGTGCAATGCTGCGGACTGCCGTGCGACTCGAGCACCCGAAAAGCCGAGAGCTGCGCTGGCTTGCCGAAGACTTTGTCTATTATTTGCCGTTTCTCGGAGTGTGGTTCAGCCGCGTGGGGGCGGTGCGCGCATGCCCGGAAAATGCCGAGCGGCTCCTGCACAGGGAAAGCCTGGTTGCGGTTTTCCCTGAAGGAGTACACGGCATCAAAAAGCTCTACGGCGAGCGCTATCGGCTGCAGCGCTTCGGCAGGGGCGGCTACATCCGCCTGTGCCTGCGAACCAGCGCACCGCTGATCCCCTGCGCCGTCATCGGAGCCGAAGAGACCAACCCGATGCTGTATCGCGTGGACTACCTGTCCAGGCTGGTCGGGCTTCCTTACCTCCCCATCACGCCAACTTTCCCCTGGCTTGGACCTCTGGGGTTATTGCCAGCTCCGTGCAAGTGGAAGATTTTCTTCGGTGAGCCCATTGCCTTCGATGGCTACGGACCCGAAGCGGCGGACGACCACGTGCTGGTCGGGCGGCTTTCCGAGCGAGTGCAAAAGATCATTTCGGACATGTTAGAAAGCGGCCTGCGGAGCCGTTCGAGTGTTTGGTTCGGGTGAGCATCCGGGACGGCCTGTTGGTCGTGGACAAGCCGTTGGGACCAACCAGCCACGATGTGGTGGCGCTCGCCCGGCGGCTGTACCAAACGCGCGCCGTCGGACACGCCGGGACACTGGACCCCATGGCAAGCGGCGTTCTGCTTCTCTTGTTGGGAGAAGCGACCAAACTCTCCCGGTACTTGGCTCTGGACGAGAAGCGCTACCGGGTGAAGATCGGCTTTGGGCGGAGCACAGACTCGTTCGATGCCGACGGGCAAACCACGGCCCTGGAGCGCCTTCCGGCGGACTGGCTGGCTCCGTCGAAATTGGCGCAGGCGCTCGAACGCGAACGCGCGCGCGCCGAGCAGATTCCGCCCGCCATCAGCGCGGTACAGGTCGACGGGCGGCGCGCGTATCGATTGACTCGCTCAGGCGCCGCGCCGGAGCTTCGGCCACGCCCCGTCGCCGTCCGTCAGATTGAGCTGATTTCGGCTTCGGGCGCTTCCGCAGAATTCGAGCTCGACGTTTCCAAGGGCTATTACGTGCGCGCTTTTGCTCGTGACTTGGGCGAAGCGCTCGGTGTTCCAGCGCACGTCGCCGAGCTAAGACGGCTCGCCAGCGGAAGCTTTACTTTGGATGAGGCAATCGTATGGCCTCCCGACCGCCCGGTGGCCGTGACGCCACTGGCCGCCGCCGCAGCCCGGTGTTTACCCGTTGCTCGGTTGCTGCCGACGTCAGAGACGCGAGCGCGGCAGGGCGTACGGCTAGACTGGAGCGACTTTGGCCATCCGCCGCCTCCAAGCGGCCCGGCGGCCTGGCTGGGACCTGGCGGCGAACTGGTTGCCATCGGAGAGCCGTGCGGCAGCGACTACCGAGTACTTCGCGGATTCAATCCGGTTAGCGGGCGCTAACCGCCGCGACGGACAGACCCCGCGCGCGCAGACGCTCTTCGATGCGCTCGCGCCAAAGCTCCGCCGACACCCCAACGGGAACTTGGAGGTCGATGGAGAGCTCCGCCCCGTGCACTGAAATCAGCAGCGTGGCACCTTCCAGCTCGCCTGCACCCAGCTCGATGCGAGCAGTGGCTTGCCCGTCGCCGCTGCCCACCGCGACCCGGCGGACTAGCCTCGGGATCAATACATCGAGCGGAACCACCGGCGCGAAAGCGGGCGCTTTGGTCGCTGTCGATCCAGCGGACGGCGCAGACGGCATGACCTGCTCTTGGATCCCGACGAGCAGCGGCGCCTCTTCCCAGACGGCGTGTCGGTGGGCGCGGCGCTCCGGCGCAGCCTCGAGCGTTTCGGGGGCCACTTGGGGCAACGCCCCGGAATTGCACCGCGGTGGAAAACCCCCACCTGGCCGCTCGGCAACTCCCATTGCGCAGCCCGAGCCCGCTCGGAGCAAAGCCCGGAAGGACGCGTGATCATTGGTTTTTTTCGATGTCTGAAGTGACTGGGAGCTCCCGGGGAGCTGGTGCGGCGAACGGGTCAGTGCGGCTTCCAAACGTGTGGTCACGGTAGGCGGAAGTCGTACTAGGAGGGCCCCGAGTTGCGCGCCCGCCGGACCGTCCGCTAATTAATGGGCTGAGGAGAGGGTCTGGGCCGTTCCCCGACCGACCGTTTTTGGATCCCGCCTCCCCATTACAAAAGACCATAGAGTTCGCGGTTGCACTCGTTCCCGCCTTCTGCGCGGCGATGTTTGCCACCGCAACCTACGCCGTCGGGTCGCTATCGGGTGCCCGACGCGCCGCGCTGCGGGAGACGCTCACCGGACGGTCGCGGGACGCGCTCGACCGCTACAGCGCTCACGAAGGGGCCATCGAGGCGCGTTGGCTGGTGCTCCGCGTTCTCGGAATTTGCGGCACGGCGTTGGCTGCCTTCACTCAGCTTCCCCCGAAGATGGGAAGCTGGCGGCTCCTTGTCACCGCTGTGGTCGTGCTTTCTGCCTATGGGATCCCCAGCCAGATCGGTCGCGTGTGGGTTGCCCGGACAGCCGAGCAGGCGGCCCCCTTCCTCTTACGGTTTCTGCGGCCATTCGAGCTCATCGCCCTGCCCATCGCAGCGCCTATACTTTGGGTGGCCAATCTGCTCGGGCGACTCGTCACCCGACAGCCTGCCCAGCCGAAAGTCACCGAAGCCGAGGTCGAGATCATCGTCAACGAGGGCGAGCTCAGCGGATCGCTCGCGCATGATCAATCCGAAATGATCCGCAACGTGCTGGATTTCGGCAGTGTCACCGCGGGCGAAGTGATGGTACCGCGAATCCACGTCGCCGCCTTCGACGTCAATACGCTCCCCAACGAATTGCTGCGCCGGATAGCCGAGACCGCTCATTCCCGATACCCGGTTTATCGCGGAACCATGGAGAACGTTTTGGGCGTGCTGCATGTGAAGGATCTCATCACCTTTGCCGCCGCACACGATCTCAAGCAACTCCACCTCGAAGACATCGTGCGAAAACAGGTGGTATTCGTGCCCGAGAGTCAGACCGCCTCCAGCGTGCTCAGGGACATGCGCGCAGGACGACACCATATGGCCGTGGTTATCGACGAATTCGGCGGCACCAGCGGCATCGTGACCTTGGAAGATCTGGTGGAGGAGATCGTCGGCGACATCCGTGACGAGCACGACATCGAGGAGCCCCCGATCATGGATCTCGGCGAAGGGCGCTTGATGGTGGATGCTAGCGTATCCATCGCGGACCTCAGCCGCTATCTGGGCGCGGACTTGCCAGAAGGCAGCAGTTACAATTCCTTGGGCGGATTTTTGGTAGCGCATTTCGGTCGTGTACCGGAGCCGGGTGCACGACTGAACGCGCTGGGACTGGAATTTTTGGTGCGCGAGTCCGACGATCGACGCGTTTCCAAGGTGGAAATCCTACGGCATACGGAAATGCACTCCGTCCCTCCGCGTTCCTCCCGCAGCGTTTCGGCCGCGTGAGCAAAATACGGCTAAGACCCAGGCGTTCCGATCTGCTTCAGACTCTCGTGGAGTTTTTGCGCTAGATCCGCCAGCCCTTCTTTCTCCTCGCCCGGCGTCTCGCTGCCCTTGAGGACCTCCTCCATGTCGCGGAACTGCCGCATCAAGTTAGCCAGCACGTCACTCTTGCAAACGCTGACTTGGGTCTGGGGATTCACCGGAATGAGCAATGGGTCCGACGCGATCGGATCGCCCTTGGTGTACCGCTTGCCGGTCTTCTTTTCGTTGAGAGTGAGCTTTTCAGGCCACTCGTAGGGCTTTCCATCCTTACCCTCACCTTTGACCAGGAACGGATCCGAGACCGGCGCCATGGCAGCCCAGGGGCCGAACGGGCCGGGGCTCAGCGCTACCGCCCAGCGAACCTTCGGAGATTTCATTTCCTCGAGCAGCTGTTCAATGCCCTTGCGATCGCCGCCTAGAGCGCTCTGCAGCTGCTCCTTCTCGTCGTTGGCTTCTTTGGTCCTGATGACGAAGTTGATGAGCATACGATTGGTGTCGGTCTTGAAGCGACCGATGTTGGAGCGCGTGATGTTGGTCTCGTCGAACGGAATGTTGACTGCGCCGAGTTTCGAAACTTCGTCGCCCGGGTATTTACCGTCGGCCAGTTTGGCTTTGGCGCTCTTGACCAGCTCTGCGAGCTCATCGATTTTCGCGCCGGCGGCGTCCACTTCCTGCGTGAGTTGCTTCGCGTCCGCTAGCGCACGTTCTGAACCTTTCCCTCGCTCCACCGCGCTGCCCACGTTGTAACCCACGAAAAATGCCACGGCGCCCGAAGCCACCGCGAGCGCGATGATTTTGGCGCGCCCCTTCTTTTGCGCCTGCACCACCTCCGCGCTGAGCTCAACTTTGATCGCCTGAGGTTCGGCGCGGGCCGGCGCGACGTCCGCGTCGATCGCGGCGTACGGATCCGAAGCGTCTACCTTAGGGACTTTTTTCCTGCCGAAAGGTGGAGCCGGGATCCCCGCCGGTTTGGGAATGCCAATGGGAGGCGGGACCGCATCACCACCTGGTGAGCTCACGCCCTTTTTTCCAAGGCGTGCCTTGAGATCGATCTTGGGCTTCTTTTCGGCCATCGCTTTCCTAGTCGCGGCGAGCGGCCCCCGCCGCCCGCCTTGGGTCAGAGCGAACGGCTTTTTTCGCCGGTCGCCGGCCGAAGCCAGTCGGTTCAAATCAAACGACCAGCCTCCGGCTCGGTGGGCACACTAGCGGCCTCACAGCTCCGCGGCAAGATTGAAATCTTACGACCTTGCACCTTGGCCGGCGCTCTGCGGGCGGAGTCCCCAAGAGGGGTCTGGAAAGCTCAATAACCGCCGTCGGTGGCCCCAGCAACGCCCGATCCTCATCCCAGGACTCAAGGTGGGGGACCGGCAATTGACCCCGGTGCGTCTGGGTGTAACGCTCGAGCAGCGTGGCGCCGGGTATTGTGGTGGTCGATAACTACGACTCGTTCACGTACAACCTGGTTCAGTATCTGGAAACGCTGGGTGCCAGGTGCGACGTACGGCTGAACGACGCCACAACTCCGGACGAAATCCGCAAGGCAGACCCGGCGGGCATTGTCATTTCCCCGGGCCCGGGAACTCCGGATGATGCCGGGGTAACACTGGCCGTGATTCGGGAGCTGGCCGGTAGGTTTCCGATTCTTGGCGTTTGCCTGGGCCACCAAGCGATCGGCCAGGCGTACGGCGGCAAGGTGGTCAGAGCCAAGCGCCTCATGCACGGCAAGACTTCACTTATCGAGCACGACGGCAAGACCATTTTCAGCCATCTCCCGTCTCCGTTGGAGGCCACTCGGTACCACTCTCTCATCGTGGATTTGGAATCGGTTCCGGAGTGCCTGGAGATCAGCGCGCAAACCTCGGAAGGGGAAATCATGGGGTTGCGACACCGCAGCCTCCCGGTGGAAGGCGTGCAGTTTCACCCGGAGTCCTTCCTCACC
>DASXTY010000368.1:0-4456 GCA_036505155.1 Polyangiaceae bacterium
CAACCCTGGTCTGGGACGGCGAGGGCACCGGAAAAGACGCCAAGGGGTGGGCCTCCTGCCAAGAAAAAACCGGGTGCGCGACCAGCGTCGAGCCAAAACCAAAAATTGGCCATAACGGCACGGTTGGGCTCGAGTTCAAAGCCAAAGGCCCGCTCTGGATGGGTTTCGGATGGAATTGGTTCGGATGGTACCCAACCACCGCGGGGACGGACATTTCCAAATACAAGAGCCTGAGCTTTTGGATCAAGGTTGCCGGCGATCCCGGCAAGAAGCCGGAGCCGAAGAGCATTACTGTCTCTCTCAACGGCTCTTCCAAAGACGGAAAAGACGAGACGGAATCCGTGCCGTTGAATGATTATTCGCCGGGCTTCACGGACGGCGACTGGCACAAGATGGTGGTTCCGCTGGAGCCGATGTTACGCGGAAAAGGTGAAACCTTCGACACCGCCAAGGCCTGGGCCGTCACTATCGGCGCCTGGAACCCGGGGGAACGAGAATACAGCATCGTGATCGACGATATCGAGTTCAGCTGAGCAGGCGCGTGATGAGCCCACGGCTTCGCTCCGTTGCACTGGTCATGGTGCTGGGCATATGGTTTTCGGCGCTCACCGGGATGAGGTGTCGTCTTCTGCGGCATGAGCCCCCGCGCGTGGAGCTGGTTCGCACTCCCGATGGAATCCACCCGCAAACGGCCGTCGACGGAGACGGTGTCGTTCACTTGGTCTATTTCAAAGGCGATCCGGCGGCGGGGGATATTTATTACACGCACACCGCGGCTTCCACTCCGGGGTTTTCTCGGTCGCTCCGCGTCAATACCCAGGCGTCTAATGTGCTGGTGAAAGGCAATGTGCGCGGCCCGCAGATTGCCGTCGGTGCGAGAGGCCGTGTTCACGTGGTGTGGTTTGGCGCGGGCCAAACGCCGAAACACCCTGGGGCGGCCCTGTATTATGCGCGTTTGAATGACGCGGGCACCGCCTTCGAGCGCGAGCGCGACATGGTCGACTACGACGCCGGGCTCGACGGGGGGCTATCCGTCGCCGCCGATGACCAGCGTAACGTTTACGTCACTTGGCATGGCCAGGGGCGAGACGGGCCGAAGGGCGAGACGGAGCGCGCGGTCTTTTTCAGGCGCTCGACGGATGCGGGCCAAAGCTTCTCGGCAGAGCGGCGAGCCAATCCGACGCGCACCGGCGCTTGCGGTTGCTGCGGGATGCGCGCATTCGTCGACCGGGCGGGCGCGCTGTACTTATTGTATCGAGCCGCGTTCGAAACGGGCCGCCGCGACGAAGTGCTCTTAGCGTCCCGCGATCACGGGGCGACGTTTCGCATCGTGCAGCGCGATGCATGGGACATCGACGCCTGCCCCATGAGCATGGCGTCACTGAGTCAGGGGCCGACAACGGTAATCGCCGCCTGGGAAACCGCTGACCGCGCTCTTTTTGCGCGCGTCGACCCGCAAACCCTGTCGGTGTCGAAGAAATTCGCCGCCCCGAGCCGCGACAATGCCAAGCACCCGGTAATCGTGGCCAATCCGCGCGGCGACATGCTCCTTGCGTGGACAGAAGGAACCGGCTGGGAAAAGGGCGGAGCTTTGGCCTGGCAGCTCTATGATAGAAACGATGCTCCGGTGGGCGCCGCACATCGTGTCGACGGAGTTCCGCCCTGGAGTCTGCCGAGCGCGTACGTTCAGCCGGACGGAAATTTCACAATTGTCTTTTGAGCGCCTCGGCTCTGTTCATCCGTCGTCGAGCTCCAGAGCAAACAACAGAGCACGGCGAATTTCGAGCTTGCAGCGGGCGGGAACCGAGCCGAGATACTTCCCAAGCCGCTGCTTCGAGACGCTCTGAAGCGCGTACAAATTCGCGCCCGAGGGAGCCTTGAGACCTGCTTCCTCGCCCAGCGGTCCCGGCGTCGGCGGAGGCAAGCTCGGCGTCCGAATGCCGCTGGTCGCGGATCTCTGCTAAACTGACGTTCGTGTCAGATCGCAAAACTCGCGCCGAGGAGCGCCGACGATCCTGGACCGGCGGCGTCGCGCGGAGCCATTCCGAGATGGACTCGGTTTCCAGCGACTTCTGGCTCGTTATGAGCCCCGAGGAGCGTATCGGTTGCGTCTTCGACTTGTGGGACGAGCAGATGAGCCTTCAGAATCCCCGCCATGAGGCTTCCCAGCGACTTCAAAGAGCTGTTGGAGGAGTTCGCCCGCGAAGGAGTTGAGCACGTCGTGCTCCGCGGCTACGCGTTCGCCTACCACGCTGAGCCGCGCGCGACCAAGGACCTCGACATTCTTCTCGGGGGGAGCGCCGATAACCTGGAGCGCGCCGCGCGGGCACTCGCGCGCTTCGGAGCTCCCGAGAATGTCGTCCACGCGACGCGGAAACTTTCGGAGACTGAAGTGGTTTATCTCGGTAGGCCGCCGCTGCGGATCGACCTTCTTCGCGCCATCGACGGCGTAACCGCCGAAGAAGTTCTGAAGAACGCAATTAGTGCCACTTGGGAAGGAACGACCATTCGAGTCATTGCGCTGGATGACCTGCTCGCGAATAAGCGCGCGTCCGGCCGACCTCAGGATCTGGCGGACGTCGTGAGGCTCGAACGGGTTCGAGAAAGACAACGGACAACGTAGCAGGGAATCCTGCGGCTGCGACCTCGTGAACGTGGCGGACAGCTTCGTCGCTGGACCAGTTGCCTAGGAAAAGATCCATGCGGCGTGCTCAAGGCGTGCCCTTCGCCGGAGGAGGCTCCTCGCGCGTGACGCTGAAATCGCCTTGCATAGGCAGCGCGGGACAGCTCGGGTCGAGGCCCGCGTCGGGGACCGCCGGAGTTACAGAATACTGAGCATACCAAGTATCTTTTTCGCACGAGTTCCATGGCGACTGGAACTACGCCATCAGCAAACTCGCATCATGACTTCCGTAATTGATGGACACCGCCTAAAGCCCAGATCCGGGCCAAAGCCCAGCAATTTTTATGAGGTGAGAACAAGGTCTCCTCCGCTCGCGCGCAGCACGCGCCGAAGTGACGGACATCGCGCGCGGAGACGGCGGCGCGCGCGAGCACGAGCTTGGGGGAGACCGCGGACCCGCAGCCGGCAACGCCGGCGAGGACGCCGCGAGTGGGGGCAACCCTTACTCGTACCGGAGAGCGTCAATCGGGTCGAGCCGCGCCGCTTTGCCCGCTGGGTAGAGGCCGAACAGAATGCCAACGAATGCACTGAAGACTACCGCGACCACGACGATCTGCGGCTCCACCAGCATCGGCCAACCGAAGCGTGTTGCGAGCCACTTAGCTACGCCGACACCGAGCGCAATACCGATCACGCCTCCGGCGGTGGCAAGTGTCAGAGCCTCCACCAAAAACTGCGAGAGAATGTGTACCGGCTTGGCTCCCAGGGCCATTCGGACGCCGATTTCCCGGGTTCGTTCGGTAACGCTCACCAACATGATGTTCATGATGCCGATGCCACCGACCAAGAGCGACACCGCCGCCACGCTGGCAAGCAACGCGGTCATGGTTTTGGTGCCTTCCTGCATGGCGCCTGCGACCTCGGTCAAATTTCGGATGGAGAAATCATCTTCGCTTCCCTGGGCAATGTGGTGCCGATCGCGGAGGAGCAGGCTGACATCTTCCTGCGCTCGCGCCGCTTGTCCAGGCATTGCCTGAGCGTAAATGATCCCTCTCAAGTAATTCCCGAGTCCACCCTGAACCTTATGGGCGAAAGTGGACACGGGAATGAACGCCGCGTCGTCATAGTCCTGGCCTATCGCAGATTGGCCTTTCTTCGCAGCCACGCCGACCACTCGATAAGGGCTCTGTCCAATGCGGACGTCGGTGCCCACCGGGTTGGCATTGGCACCGAAGAGCTTATCCACCACGGTTTGGCCGAGCACCACCACCTTGGTGCCCCCGTCCACATCCGACTGAGTGAAAGCGGACCCGGAAGCCATGGGCCAATTGCGGATATCGAAATATTCGGGTGAGGTGCCGGTGACGCTGGTGGTCCAATTCTGCTCTTCACTGATGACCGGCAAACTCGAGCGGAGCGCAGGAGCCGCAAGCTTCACGCTGGGAACCTCTTTTCTAATTGTACTGAGATCCTCCCAGGTCAAAGTCGACATCGATCCAAACCCACCGCGCAACCCCCCGGACGAGGCGGAGCCCGGCATTACGATCAGGAGGTCGGTTCCCATCGCCGAAAACGCCGACTCGATGCTGGCCTTAGCGCCGGCGCCAATAGCGGTCATGGCGATCACCGCCGCGACCCCGATGATGATTCCGAGGGTGGTTAAAAAAGCGCGGAGCTTATTGCGGATTAACGCGCGCGTGGCGACTCGGAGCGTTTGCACTGGGTTCATGCGACTTGCTCCACTTGCGGCTTCAGAACAGCTTGGGTTGCTTCTCGACGTGTATCAGAAAGCAAGAGCCCGTCGCGCAGCACCAAAATCCGCGCGGCGTAGCT
>DASXTY010000369.1:0-12149 GCA_036505155.1 Polyangiaceae bacterium
ACGAGGGCCTCGCAGATGCCGCGAACGAACGGATGCGTGACCGGCTGCATGTACTGCCGAGTCTTGGCAAAATGCCCGTCAATAGTATCCGCCCGGTGCATGTGCGCGCGGTGCTGGAAGCTGCTCGCCATGCCGGCAAGAGTCGTCAAACAATCCGGCACATTCGCTGGACGATGCACACGGTGTTCGCTGCCCTTTGGCGAGACGAGCTTATTGCCGAGAACCCCGTTGCCCGTGTTCAGATTCCAAAGGTGCCGAAAGACAATCGCGAGCGGGCGGTGCTCACGGACGCCGAGCTTGCGGTATATCTCGCATGGCAGCATCCGGACGATCACCATCGCTTGCCTGTGCTCCAGCGGCAAACGATGGCCTGCGTTGCCCGTATGTTTGGCGGACTCCGCACGGGCGACCTGCACGCGCTCACCTGGCAAGCTTTCGACACGGAAAGTGGGCGCTTCGCTCATGGCTGGGCGCCGCGCAAAAAGACTGCGCGACCCCAGCTGCTAGAGGTGCCCGAGATGCTGAGGCCGATCTTGCGGGATTGGTGGGAGCGTCAAGGGCGTCCGGTGACTGGGCTCGTGTTCCCCGTGCTGCGAGGCGAGCTTGCAGGCCGAGGCGAAAAGCATGGAGTCAGCCATGCCAGCGCCCTGCGCCGTGATATGCGGCGCGCGTTCGGGCTAGAGCGATGGCGCCCTGAGCGCCACTCATGGGAGTCAACGCCCGTCCGGAAGATGACGCCGCGGGAGCGGGAGCTGCTGGACGGCACCGACACAGTAAAACCAGTCGACTTTCACTCGTGGCGAAGGGCATTCAACCAAGCCTTGGCTGATGCCGACGTTAATGCGCAGCAGGCGGCGGCCCTAGCTGGCCACTCGGATCTTGGTTCTCACGCACGCTATCTCGCAAACACAGCCAAGATGCGGCGGGTCCCCGAAGCGGCGTTGCCGAAACTCGTAGTCCATCGGGCACTTCTTACCGCCGACCATCGGACAGTTTTGGCAGCGTCCGTGCCTAAACGCGAGAGCGCCGATCAGGATTCCAGCTGTTTTCCAGCGCGCCCCGCCCGATTCGAACGGGCGACCTGCGGATTCGAAGTCCGATGCTCTATCCAGCTGAGCTAGGGGCGCGGGTGCTCAGCCGATAACGGCCGAGACCACCAGCTAATAGGAGTGACTTCGGTGCGTCAAGGCGAGCCAGCACCTTTGCCAATCGAGGCAGACGGCGTCCGCGGGCAATTCAGGCTAAGACATGGGCGCTCAAAATGGCGAGTCCGGAAACCAGCGCAGTGATTCTGCGAAATTTGCTGGATGCGGCTCGGCGCGACTTCACGATTGCCGATGCGGCAGCGGCCAGCGGCTTCTCGCTGGTGGAAGCGGAGCGCGGCCTGCACGCCCTTGTGAACGAGTACCGGGGCCACCTCAGGGTCACAGAGGAGGGCGAGATGGTTTTCAGATTCCCGCACGGCTTTACCAAGCCGTGGGAAACCACCGGTCGGGTGATGGAGCTCGCGCGCGCGGTGGGCCGTGGCATTTCTGGAGTGACGCGCTTCCTGGTCCGGGCCTGGGTGTCGATAGTACTCGTTCTCTACGCGGTTCTATTCGTCGTCATCTTGTTCGGTGTGGCGTTCGCGGGCGGAGGCCGGAGCGGAGGGCGCGGGCTCGGCCGTTCGTCGCAATGGAGCTTCGGGCTGTTTCGATTCTTGGCGGAGGCGCTCTTCTGGACATTTCATCCCTTTTCGCCGTTTTACGCCGGCCGAACGCGCTGGTCCGACTCGGTCCGAGGGCGTCGTTCCCGCTCGGAACCTGACGAGTCAGTCCCGTTTTACGAGCGGGTCGATCGCTTTTTCTTCGGACCAAAGCCGGACCCCGAAGATCCCACGAGTGCGCAGCGGGCGGTGGTGGCGGAGATCCGGGTTGGTAAAGGGCGCATTGGGTTGGCTGAGGTGATCCGCGTGACGGGGCTCTCGCGCAGCGAAGTCGACCCGATGATGTCGCGACTGCTCGTCGACTACGACGGGAGCGTCGCGGTTTCCGAGCAAGGAGGCATTGTCTACAGCTTTCCGAGCTTGCGCAAAACCGCGTCGGAGCAAAAGCCTACCCGACGGGCGCCGGCCATTTGGAGCAAGCGCGAGCGCGTCCCGCCGCTCACGGGAAATCCCCAGGGCTCGAATTGGCTCATCGGCGGGCTGAACGCGTTCAATCTGCTCGCGTCTGCTTGGATGATCGCGCAAGGGCTCACCATCGAGCGGCTGCATGCGGTCCTCACCGGCCTCGACCCATACCAGCTGCCTCCACCCGGCCTCCCGATTGCGTTGGGTGTGGTCCCCCTGATCTTTTCCATTGCGCTCTTCTTGCTACCGCTCGGACGCCTCGCGTTTCGCGGCCGCCTGATCCGAAAGGCGCAGCGAGAAAACGGGCGGCGCGCAATCCTCCAAGCGGTGCTCGAGAACGGGAACAATCCGAATGGCATATCGGATGCCGAGCTGGTCGGCCGCTATCGCGTCGCAGCCGGCAGGGCCCCGTCGAGTAAAGAGATGAATCGCTACCTGGTTTCGCTCGGCGCGGACGTGGATTTGGATCAGGCAAAAGAAGGGGTCCGGTATCGCTTCCGGGATCTGGAGCTTGAGTCGGAGGCGGTGCACGCCGAGCGCGAGGCCGCAACCGATGAAGAGGCAAGACTCGGCAGAGTGGTTTTTTCCACGGAGGAGTGACCGGCCACTAGCCATCTTGTCCGGGGATTGCGTAGCGTGACCTCCCTGAGATGCCCGCTCTTGGTCGTGTGGCCGCTTCCGTTCGCGATGCGCTTCGGGATCCCGATTCTTGGCTGTGTGCGGCAGCTTGCCTTTCGATCGCTTTTGGCTGCGCGCAGCTCCTCGCGTTCTCCTTCGGGCGCGATCAAAGCATCTATGCTGTAGTCGGACAGGGGATTCTGCACGGGCAAGTCCCCTATCGCGACCTATGGGACTTCAAGCCACCGGGTATTTTCTTCGTGTATGCGCTGGCGCAGGCGCTCTTTGGAAACACGATGCTCGCGCCCCGGCTGCTCGAGCTCGGAGGCCTTTGTGTGCTTTTGGCTTGTTTTCTCAAGTTGAGCCACGTGTTCTTTGGGCTTCGGCGGGTGGGCCTGGTCGGCGCGGCGCTCGCCGTCATCATCTACACCCAGTTGGATTTTTGGCACACCGGGCAACCGGAGTCATTTGCGGCATTCCTCACCTTCGTGGGGCTGGTTTTCACGGTGGATCAGGATGCGCCTTCACGCCGATGGATCGGTTGGTCGGTGGTGGGGGCGGCATTCGGCTGCGCGTTCTTGCTGAAACCGCATATCGGAGCCGCCGGGCTGGCTTGCGCAGTGTACCAAGCGCGCCATGAAATGGAGCGTTCAGGCAAGAGAGCCGCAGCGCTAAAGCCGTTGCTGGTCATGTCGTTGGCAGGCGTCTTACCGGTTGCGCTCTGCGCCTGGTGGTTTCACCAGCGCGGCGCCTGGGCGTCGCTAAAGTGGACGCTGTTCGAGTTTGCGCCGGGATACACCAGGCTGGGTTGGCCGGGCCACAACGCTGCCGAGCTTTATTACTCCGCCATTGAAGAAGTGCTGTTTCGCTTTTCGGTGCCGGCGGGGGTGGGATTTTTGGCGGCCGCCTTGCCCGCCATTCACAGCCGCGAACGGGAAGGGATATTTCTGGCGCTGGGCGTGCTTGCCGTGCAACTGGCCGGCGTTGCCATTCAGAGCAAGTTTTTCCAGTATCACTTTTCCCCGTCGCTTCTGCTCATCAGTTTCATTGCGGGGCTCGGCGTCTACAAGCTCTGGCGGCGCTGTGTGGCAAGCGGCCCGGGGGGCATGCTCGCCTTTTCTTCTGTCCTGGTCGTGGCGATGACCATGCGCCTTGCGGTCCACGACCTCCCGGGTGACTTCTGGCATCGGAGCGCAGTGCGCTATCAATATTTGTTGGGAATCGGCGAATATCGCGCAAGGGAGCGAATGGATAGCGAGCTCTATTACGTTGCGGACTATAACCTCGACGCGGATCGCCGCGCCGCGCTTCAAATCCATCAGCGCACCAACCGGAATGACACCATCTTCGTCTGGGGGTTCGAGCCGGCCATCTATTTTCTGTCGGATCGAAAGCCGGCCAGTCGCTTCATTTACAATGTCGCTCAGCGAGCGACCTGGGAGCGAACCCGAGCGCGGCTCGATCTGATACGTGACTTACGAGCTTACAGACCCGCGGTCATCGTGGTGCAGCAAAATGACTTCATGCCGTCGGTCACCGGCGATGAGCTCGATTCAAAGCGCGCGTTGCCCGGATTTCCGGAGCTCCAGGGGCTTATGGACGACCACTACGCGCTCGTCGACAGCATCGAGGACTTCCAGCTCTTCGAGCACCGCTGAGGGCTTCCTGACCCCTGACCCCGGTCACATGCACGCGTCCGCCCGCACGCAAGCACCTCGGTAGCAACGGCCGCTATAACAGTTGGCGTCTCCTTGGCAGGGGCTACCGAGCTTCTGCTGCAGCTCGCAGTTACCCTGGGTGGGGTTAATCGCAGAAGGGATGCAAACCAAGCCGGGCTCGCAGAGCCCAAACGCCGTGCAGGGCTGCCCCAGCGCCGGCCGGTCCACGCAGGTTCCATTGAAACCGCCACCAGGGACTTTGCAATATTGGCTAATCGGGCACATGTCCGGGAAGGCGATCTGGCAGGTGGCATTGGCGCCCACTGGAGCTTTGCACTGCGCGCCGGTTACCGCACCGGTCGGCCCCAGGCCGGTCACTGCGCAGGATAGGGTCGCGATGCAATATTGAGGGGAGGTGTCGCTGAAGCTACATGCCTGCCCGTCCCTCGCGGAAAAGACCGTGTTGATGTCCGAGCAGCTCCCCGGGGTTCCCATGCTGTCTCCCGCGCAGAAAAGCCCTGACGCGCATTCCGGTGCGACACCGCCGCCGCACGGCTCACTGAGCTTCGCCGGCGCGACGCAGTGGTTGCTGTCCGCAGAGCACTTCAGCCCCCAGGTGCAATCCGAGTCGTAGCTGCACGGGTCGCCGGCGACGCGCCGCATTTTGCACGTGCCTGGGCAGCTGGTCTGAGCATCGCAAAAAGAACCCGTTTTGCATTCCAGATCGTAGTCGCAACTCTGCCCGTCGGCGACTTGCCCGGCGATCGCTGCTTCACAAGCGGTTTCGCGCGCGTTGTCGAGCGCCCCGCACCCGGCGCTCAAGGCGTCCAGGCAGGCCTGCAACTTACTGCAATTGTAAACCACCTTCCCTGAGCTCACCAACATGTCCAAGGGGAGCTCTCCCTCGATGCGATTCTGGAAAAACGACGCGCAGTCGGCAGCACCCAAAAAGCTCAGGAACAGATTTGCCACGGCGCCGTCGCACTTGGTGAACGAACTACATATGGCGTCCACGTACAGCCGCGCGACGTCAGCGGCAGCGGGGCAGTTGGCTGTAGAGGCATCCGGTGACGTGCTCTCGGCGCTTCCTCCACACCCGCCCGAAAGCCCCACCACCGCACCCGCCAGCAATACCCCTGCGCTAATGGACTCGATAATTCGCATGATAAGCCTCCGGAAAAGCTAGATTTTAGGCGGCGCCAAGCCGGTCCGGCAAAGACGAGCAAACAGCATGCCACAGCGCCCGGAGGCAAGCGAGGGGCTCTGAGCGGCCTTTCAGGCAGGGCGTTGGATCCGCAAGTCGGCCGAGTGAGGTGTTTTGGCTACAGTCGCCCCCTTAGCGAAGCCCAGCGCAGCTTCCAGACCATGGCCACCGCTTCTGCGAAGATGGCGCGGTCCATTTTGCTCTGACCCGCACGGCGGTCCAAAAATACAATGGGGACCTCCACCACTCGCAGGCCTGCGCGCAGGGCCCGATAGGTGGTTTCGATTTGAAAGGAATACCCGTTCGAACGAAGGGAAGGTAGATTCAGCGCCCGCACTGCGCTCGCCGTGTAGGCTTTGAAACCGGATGTGAGGTCATGCAACTCGACGCCCAGGATGAGTCGCGCGTAGAGGGAGCCGCCTTTGCTGAGCGCGTAGCGACCGGGACCCCAACCCTGGATGCCACCTCCCGGGATGTTCCTCGAGCCGATGACAACATCTGCCCCGAGCTCCAGGGCGCCAAAAAACTTCGGCAGATCTTGCGGGTCATGGGAAAGATCCGCGTCCATCTCGAAGAGTACTTGATAGCCATCGGCCAGCCCTTGCTGAAATCCAGCCATGTAGGCGGTTCCCAATCCCAGTTTGCTAGGCCGGTGCAAAACGCGAACTCGAGAATCGGCCGACGCGATCGAATCGGCGAGCTCGCCCGTGCCATCCGGAGACGCGTCGTCCACAATTAAGAGGTGCGCAGCGGGTGCTCGGCCCAAAGTCCGATTCACGAACTCCTCCAGGTTCGTGCGTTCGTTGTAGGTGGGCGTGACGATCAGCGTTCCCCGACCGAGCGGCGAAGCGGCGTCCGCGGAAGCGCTCATCGACAGTCGAAAGGCATAGCTGCCCCAGCGCAAACTTTCTAGACCTTCAAACAAACGTTGGTCTAGTTTTGTCGCCCGGCTAGTCGGCAGCAGCATCGTGCGCGGACTGACCGTCCGCCTTGGCATCCGGCGCCGCGCGCCCGGCGCTCGCTCCGTCCGTCAGAACGCCACCGTCCATGGGTCGTGGGCGGTTCGCTGGGCCCAACCCACCCCGACAACGGAGCTCGCCATCCGGCTCGCGAGCACACTGCTGTCCTGGCAAGCATTGGGGCGCACATTCGCCTGGCACGCACATGCCGCTCCGCCGGTCACATGCGTAACCGCTCGAGCACCGCGCCCAACAGTCGCCGGTAACGGCGCGGTAAATCGCGGTTTGTCCCACTCCGAAAGCCGCTCCACTAGCGGCCATTCCTGTCTTCGAGCCGCATGCGAGCGGCCCCAAAGCCAATGCCCACAGGGAAGTCAGCGCGCAAACCAGAGAGAGGAATCGAATCCGCGGGGCCCGGCGCGCCGCGCGCCGCATGGGGCAACTCAGCGTTGTCGTCGCTTCGCCCACGCTTCGTTGAATTCGCGAATGGTGCTTTCCGTGCGCGGGTTGTAGAGCATTTTGCGCACGAGATCCGGCGGCACCGTGACGATGTGCGCGCCTTGCTCCAACGCGTCGCTCACGTCCATTACCTGCCGGAGGGAGCCCACGATAATCCTGCTTTTTAGCCCCTCGCGGTCCAACACCGCGCGTGTCGCAGCGATGATGGGGCGAACATCATAGCCCATGTCGCGGATGCGCCCCGCGAATAAGCTCACGTAAGTTGCCCCCGTCAGGGCGGAAAGGTACGCCTGATTGAAGTTCATCAAACAGGTCACGTTGGTCGTCACTTTTCGGGTAACCAACTGGTGCAAGACCCTTAGACCGGTTTCGCTAAAGGGCACTTTTACGCAAATGCGCTCCGGGCTCCAGGCGTGATATCCGAGCGCCTCCTCCAGCATTTCGCCTTCGATCTCGGTGGTGAGCTCCACCGAAACATGCCCGGTGGACACTTCGAGGATTTCTAAAATGATCGATTTTAGCTCCGCATCTCCGGCCTCGCGCGAGATGATGAGCGGATTGGTGGTCACGCCCGAGGCGACGCCCCATTGGTAGAGCTCTCGAATTTCTTTGGGGTTCGAGCTATCGATGAACAGCACGGAATCTCCTCGCGACGACGGCGCTCTCAGATATCTCTAGCATAGCACGGTGGCGCGGTCGCGCCGTCCCGGTTGTCTACGGACCCTCCGGGCTTTCCCAGCGTTCGTAGGTGTCTGCGCGACGGGTACCTACGTTTACCGACTTTCCCAGGCGTATGAAGGTCCAAAAGGTGCCGGCCAACTTTCTCAACTTGGAAGCTCCAACCCGCTCCTGGTAGTCAATGGGGATCTCGATGACACGGTAGCCGGAGCGCGCTGGCCATAGCAAGGTATCGATGGGCAAGGCGTCGCCTTCCCCGTCGAAGGAAAAGCTCCGAATTACCGAGGAACGGTAGCCGCGCATCCCGCTGTGCAGATCGCTTATCGGGACTCCGTCGAGCAGGCGCGCGCACCACACGAAGGCCTTGTTGGCAATGTAATTCGAAACCGGCATGGCCGCCGGCCGGCTTCGAATACGCGCTGCGTTGACCACGTCTGCGCCGGATTCGAGAATCCTGCGAATGGTCCCGATCATCTCGAGCGGATAGGTAAAGTCGCAATCTAGGTAAATGAGCGCTTCGCTCTGCGCTGCCGCCTCGTACATCAATCGCTCCATTGCCGGACCGTGCCCGCGCGGTGGGAGCTGCCGGACTACCCGCGCGCCCATGCGTTCCGCGATGACCGGGGTTTGATCTTTGACCGAGCTATCCACACACACGATGGCGGCATCGGGCGCACTCTGACGGATGCCCTCGATCATGCGCTCTACGCTCGGTTCTTCGTCCATGGTGAGCATGCCGACGGTGAGCGAAAGCGGCCCCGGCACGGGGGGGCGCCGGGCGACGACCACGTTTTGAAAAGCCAAAAGTTCCGGCGAAAGCTGGGCTAGCGCGACCTCGGCGGGGCGAATTAGCTCGAGGTACATCTGGTATGCGGAAAGATCGCGAAACCCGGTGCCCAGCTCTTCATCGTGTTTCAAGCTGAGGTAGAACTGCTCGCCCAGGGCCGCGCGCAAGGCCTTGAGCAGCATCGGGTTTTGCTCCACCGAGAGCAGCTCGAGACCTGAGTGGCGCACGAAGTCCGTCGTCTCCCGCCGCGAATACATGTGTGTGGTGGCTCCCCGGTCGTAACCGAGCTCGGGGTGCTGCAAACCCAGGCGCACCGTCCAAGCCTCCCGATTGCGCACCGACCAAACCAGTCGCCCCTCCGGCTCAAGATATTCGCCAAAGGAGCGGAGTAGCTCGCCTGGCGACTCCGATCGCTCGAGCATCCCAGCCACCAGTATTAAGTCAAAACGCGCCTCGCCCAGTGCCCCCGCGACGGCGACCGAATCGCTGGGATCCAGGCAAAAGACCCGGTCGAGCACCCGCTTCGCCCGTTCTGCAAGCTCGGGGTCTTTTTCCAGTCCGGTGACGTGTGCGCCGGTCCGGCGTGCCACCATGCCGTGTACGGCGGCGCCGCAGCCCACATCGAGCACGTTCCTCGGCCTACCGATGACGCTCGCCAATGCGGCGTTGATTTGCTCCGTAGGCCTCTGTCTCGACATGGGGGTTCCGGCGCGGTCGTGTTGCGGCTTGCCAGCCGCTCCAGACAATGACAAAAGCGTCGACGCCATGTCCAGCCCGTTCTTTTCGGTTCAGCGCTTTCGAAACCGTTGGTGGCTCGTCGACCCGTCGGGTAAGCGCATGTTTTACACCTCGGTTCAGTGTGTCGCACCCGAGCACGGATCGCGCGTGCCCGGTGCCCCTTCGTACAATGGCATCCGCGCCTCGGGAGGGAGCTTGAAACGGTGGATCGAAAATACCGAAAAGCGCCTAGCCGATTGGGGATTCAAAGGTCTCGGCGCCTGGAATCACGAGCTCTGGCGTTACCGCGACGTCCCATTCACCGAGTCTTTGAACGTATGGAATTCACTATGGGTCGACGGCCAACTGAAGCCCGTGTTCGACACCGACTGGGAAGCAGCGGCGGACAAGGCCATCAAGGAGAACGTTCGCAAGCACAAGCTGGCTCCGTCTCTCATCGGTTACTTCCTGGATAACGAGCTCCCCTGGAGGCCCGACTGGCTGTATCAATATTTCAATGAGCGAGCCCCGAGCGATCCCAATAAGCTAGAAGTGGTGTCATTCTTGCGGCGCCGCCATGGAACCATCGCCAAGCTGAACAAAGCTTGGGGCACGCAGATCGGAAGCTTCAAAGCGCTCGCCCGGCTGAAGAAATTGCCGGTGGACCGGGACCATGCCCGCCCTGACATGTTGGCGTTTCTGGGGCACGCCGCCGGCGCCTACTTCAAGATCGCTTGCCGGCTGGTGCGAAAATACGATCCGCACCGACCGATCCTGGGCGTTCGTTACGCTGGCTTGCCCCTAATGGAAGTCGTGCGCGCCCAGCGCGGCAACACGGATGTGGTCTCCATCAATATTTACAATCAGGAAGCGGAGCTCCCAGTGGCCGAGCTCGACAAGATTCATGGAGCAACCGGGCAGCCGATTTGGATAACCGAATTTTCGTGGCACGCTCCCTTCGATAACCGCAGTGGTACTCGCAACACGTGTGGTTTTGGGTCGCGCGTGCGTTACCAGAAGTCGCGGGCTTTGGGCTACCAGCGCTTCGTTGAAGCGGCGGCCCGCACTCCTTTCGTCATCGGCTGCGATTGGTTTCAATGGTGCGATGAGTCGCCCCAGGGAAGAAGCGACGGTGAGGACGTAAACTTCGGGCTTTTGGACATCCACGACCGGCCGTACCAGGACCTCGTCCGGAGTGTTCGGCGGACAAATGGCCGGGTGGATCGCTTGCACGCAAGTCCAACCAAGAGTTTTCGCTCGGTTAAGCCGGGCCCGGTGCCGAAGCTTTCCGTGCCCAAGCTCTCGCACGCTCCGAAGCTTGCGCGAGCGCTGGACGGAGCTTCCGGAATCGCGCTTCCAGGGCTTCAGATGCGGCCCAGTCTGGATCCCAAACCGGCTCGGGTGCCGGCGCAAGCGCGGGTTGGCTGGAACGAGCGGGGGCTTCGGGTGGATGTCGTGGTTTCGGACGCAGAAAGAACGGTTGAAATCTCCAAACCGAAAAAGCAGATCGAGTGGTTTTGGATGACGGACGCGGTTGAATTACTGCTGCGGCCGGGCCCGGAGCCGGCGGAGGCGCTCGACCGGCCTTCGCTCAAGGTGTTTTCTGTGCCCGATGGTGGCGGCAAAGGAAAGCCATTTTACGGCACCATCCGCAGCGACGAGCGTCGTTTTGGACCGCAGACCGGAGTGAGTGTTCAGCAGGCGCCTATCCGGGGAGGCTACCGAATGTCATTTTGGTTACCCGCGAAGCTTCTGGGACGCGCCGCGCTCCGCCCGGGTGAAGAGCTTCGCTTCAACCTGCTGGTCGAAGACTGCGAAAAGGTTCAGGAAGTCTACTGGAGCGCTCATCAAGGTGATTGGACGACCGAGCGCCCGAAGACCTGGGGTCTGCTCCGCTTAGCTTGAACGCGGCGGCTCCCGCTGCTTCACCGGGGGTGGAGCCGGCGTTTCGCTCGGGTGCACTCCGGTGAACACCGAAACCAACATTCCGCGGATGGCAGTAAGACCTATGATTTGTACGATCACTTGCCAGTGACTGACCGCCGGTACCTCCCGCGCCTCACGAATCTTGGGCAACAGGGAAAGCGAAACCAGCAGACGCACTAGCCCGGAAGCCAGGAAAATCACTTGTAATGGCGATATGAGCTCGAGGCGCGGAAAGAGGGGCGCCAGCTTTCCGGGAAGTTCGGCCGGAAGGTGCTCGGCGATCCAGCCTCCGGTCAAAGCGCCGACAACCATTCCCGTATTGGTGAACGCACTGTGGTAGGCAACCGAACGGGTTCGTTTGGTCGGAGGAACTGCATCGAAAAAGAAGTTGGCAGCGCTTAGGTAAAAACCCGCCCATAAGAAGCCCGCGATCAGCTGGATGACCAAAATGAAAACCAGGTGGGTCGACACCAGCCACAAGATGGGAACCAACGGCAGTCCCAGGCCTGTAAACTGCAGGACTCGTCGGCTGCCAAATCGATCCGCAACTCTGCCCCAATTGGTGAGGGTGACACTCTGAGCGGTCAGAAACGCACAAGAGGCAAGCGTGAAGTCTCCGTAATCGAAGTGCAGATCCTTCAACATGAACGGCGCAAAATAGGGAGCGGCCATGTTGGTCGCCGCCAGAAAGATCGCCATGTAGATGCTAAAACGGCCGAAATTCGCCCAGGGCGAGCTTCGGACGAAATCCAAGAGCGAAAAGCGCTCGTGCGACGGCGGAGCTGGATACGGCGGCTCGACCAGTCTGCTGAGGTGGTAAACGGAAAAAAGTCGCGCCGTCAGCGCCAGCCCGAAAACCACGGCAAACCCCGCGCGTTCGTAACCCGCGGGGCGCGCCGCGCTCAGCGTGAGTCCCGCTATGAGAATGGACGCAAGCTGGACGGCTACCGCGATGCGGTCGCGCCTTCCGAAGAAACGGCCTCGCCTCTCCGGTGGAATGAGCTCGCCCAACCACGACGCGTACGCCGGAACC
>DASXTY010000370.1:0-11992 GCA_036505155.1 Polyangiaceae bacterium
CCTGGCCGAAGAGCGCCGGAGTGGAACGCTCGAGATGTTGATCACGCTGCCGGTCCGGGATAGCGATGTGGTGGGCGGAAAATATCTGGGCGCGCTCGGCTTGGTGCTGGTGCTGATCGGCACCACCCTCGTGTATCCCATCATGATGTTCAAGTGGCCGTGGAACCTGGGCCCGCTGGACATGGGACCGGTGCTGAGCGGCTACTTCGGACTGATTTTGTTCAGCGCTGCCAGCGTGGCCATTGGGTTATTGGTGAGCTCGCTCACGGAGAGCCAGGCCATCGCCTTCTTCGTGACGCTGGCTACTCTGGGAGTCTTTTGGTTTTCCGGGTCACTGGCTCAACACACTGCCGGTACCCCGGCCAACGTCCTCAACTATTTGAGTTTCCAGAGCCGCCTCGGCGGCTTCATGCGCGGACTCATCGATACTCGCGACGTGGTGTTTTTCCTTTCGGTAACGGGTCTGGCGTTGGTGGTCGCCTTTCGGGCGCTCGAGCGCCGCAAGTGGGCGTGAGACATGGCAACCCAAGAACAAAAGCGTAAGGCGATGGCGCAGACGGGGCTTTACCTCGCCGTGATCACCGCCATTTTGATCGCGGCCAATATCCTGGCCGCGGGCATGTTCCAGCGCATCGACGTGACCAAGGCGCAGCGCCACACGCTCAGCGAAGGCAGCGGTCGGCTGATCCGAAGCCTCAAAGGGCCGCTCCAGGTGGATGCCTACGTGCAAACCGGGCTGGCTCACTTGGACGTCTTCGTCCGTGACCTGACCGACCTGCTCAAAGAATACCAGCGCTCGGGCAAGGAGAAATTTCAGTACACCATCATCGAGCCGAACACCGACGAGCTCCGCCAGAGAGCTAAGGACGCCGGCTTGCAGGAGACCGCGTTCGCCGCCGAAACCGGTGAAGATCAAGCGGCCATCAGCCAGGGGTATATGGGTCTGGTGTTCAAATACGGTAGCGAAAAAGCCGTCATTCCCTATCTTCAGCCGGCTCGGAACGAAGGCTTGGAGTTTTGGATCAGCAACAAGGTTCGAGAGATCCGGGACAAGGCCGACGATATCAAACATCGCATCGGCGTCGTCACCGGCAAAGACGAGCTGAAGCTCACCGACCAGAACCTGATTGCTCGTCAGGGCCGGCAGGGCTCACCCAGCATGAAGAGCATCTTGGAGCAGGCGTTTCCCTACTACAAGATTGAGGACATCGATCTCAAAGGCGGAGACCAGCCCATCGATGCCGACCTCGCCGGTCTGGTTATCACCCAGCCTCAAAAGGAGTACTCAGAAAAAGAGCTCCGCCGTATTGACGAGTTCTTGATGCGGGGAGACAAAGCCCTGGCTCTCTATGTGTCGGCGGTGAACATCAAGCCGCAGGACGCCACCATGATGGCAACGCTCGACCTCCACGGGCTCGACAAGCTGGTATCCGGTTACGGTATCGATATCAAGAAGAACGCGGTTTTCGACCACGGCGCGCAGTTTCGCATCCCCGTGATGACCGCGAGCGGCGCGGTGGCCTGGATTCGCCATCCGGGGCTCGCGCACGTGGTCAACGACCCGCGTTTCGACGAAAAAGAGCGGCCCCTCGACACCAGTTTCGCAGGGTTTTTCAGAATGGATGAAGTGGCCTTCCCCTTTCCATCCAGCCTCGAGCTCTTGCCCAGCAAGCAGCCGAGTGACGTCAAGCTCTACGCGGTCGCGCGCACCACTCCCGCTTCCAGTGTGGAGACAGGCACTTCGGTCAGCATGAAGTTGCGCGACCAGTGGTCACCCAAACCCCCCCACGAGTCGCGCATCATCGCCGCCGTGGCCGAAGGCAAGCTCAAGAGCGCCTTCAGCCCCAACGCCGACGTCAAGCCCAACGAGCGTGCGCCCAAGCCTTCACGGGTGCTGGTGATTTCTTCCAGTCAATTTTTGACCAATCCTTTCGCGTACGCGGGCAACGGCCCCGAAATGGGGCCGCAGTTCCAGATGTTCGGCGGCGTCGGTGGGGACCAGCAGCTTCAGATGATCGCGCAGCCTTACGCGCAGAAGTTTCTCACCAACACCATCCTTTCCTTCAAGAATACCCTGGACTGGATGAGCGGAGACGTGGACCTATTGGCCGCTTCCGCGAAGATCCTCGGCGACCCGAATTTGAGCTACGCCAGCATCGATAAGCCATCGGTCAGCGCGACGGACGACGAAGCTGCAGCTCACAAGAAGGACGAGGAATTTCGCGGCAAACGGCGCAGTCTCCAGCGGCAGGTGCAATGGACGGTGACCTTGGGCGCCCCGCTTGCGTTCGCATTTTTTGGAATCGGCCGGTGGCGATGGCGTAACCAGCGAAGAGACCAGCGCAACGCCTAACAGTTTGGAGCCGATTGCAGTATGGCCTTGACCCTCGATAAAAAACTGTACGTTTCCCTCGGTGTCTTGGTGGTTCTGGGAGGCGCTGTATATCTGCAGCGCAAGCGCGCCAGCGAAGATGCGGCTGCCCACACTTTCGCGTCGCAGGAGCTCCCGAAGCTCGAGGTGAGCGAAGACCAGATCAAAAAGATCGACAAAGTGATGATCGAGCAACCGCCCGGCGATGCCGGCAAGCCGGCCAAGGTAGAGCTCAAAAAACAAGGAGAGGCTTGGAGCTTGGTCGACCCGTTCCAAGCCAAGGCCAACGATTCCAATGCCAAGTCGCTGGTGGACAGCCTGAAATCGCTCAAGGTGACGGAGCTCATCGACCCTGCCAAAACGCAATACGCCAAATACGACGTGAGCGACGACAAGGCGGTTCACGCTGCGTTCTACGCGGGCGACAAGCTGATTCAGGATTTGTATTTCGGGCAGAGTGGCTCGCGGGGGCAAATGGCGCGCTTGGCCGGACGCGATGGCGTGTATTCGCTCAAAGGCTACTCCAGCTACCTCTTCACTCGCGATCTGAAGGGATGGCGCGACCTCTCGTTGTTCAAGTTCGAAGACAACGAGGTTATCCAGGTGAACATCGAGAACGAAAATGGGGAGTTCTTGTTCAAAAGAAATGCCCCGGCTTCGGATGGAAAAAAGAAGCCGGAGGAGAAAAAGAAAAAGCCCGACCAGAAGAACAAGTCGGATGAGGACAAAGATGCGAAGTGGACCGGTGAGCACAAGGAGCCCAAAGCGCGCGCCCTGGCCAAGATCAAGGAGTTTGACCCCGGCAAGGTGGACGACTTGCTGCGCGCATATAAGGCGCTAAGCGCAGTAGATTTTACCCGGGACAAGAGCGCCTCGGACACCGGCTTGAGCAAGCCGGCTGCCACCATCACCTTCCATTTCAAAGACGGGGGCAGGAAGGTGCTCCAATTGGGCGCGACTTCGCAAGGCACCAGCCGCTGGGTCAAGCGTGTCGACGAATCAGAAATTTTCAGTATCAGCTCTTGGGCCGCCGATTGGGCTACCGGCAAAGAGGAGAAGTTTCAGAAGGGCAAAGAAGACGCCAGCAAGAAGAAGCCCGACCTATCCAGCATACCCGGCCACGAAGGCTTGAATTTGCCCGGCGGTGGCGGCGAAATGCCGCCCGACGAGGAGTGAGCGCGACTTACGGCTTGGGTCCGGGAGGTTGTGTGTGACCCTGGACTCGCGGTTTTGCACGACGTCTTTGGATGGCTCCGGCGGTGCATGATTGAGTGTAGGCCCCTATTAGGTAAGCTTCGAGCGTGGCGACCGTCGTTTTTGGCGACTTCGAGTGGGACGAGGACAAAGCGCAGGCAAATGTCGCAAAGCACGGGGTCACATTCGAAGGAAGGCGCGTCGGTCTTTCTGGATCTAGACTACCTGTTAGTTGCCGACCCTATAGCGTCAGGCCGCTTCATGGCACTGGGATTTTCACGACTCGCCCGGCTTCTCTACGTAGTTCACATTGAGCGCGGGTCTCGGATACGGATCATCAGCGTGAGGCGTGCGTCGCGCGCAGAAAGAGAAACGTATGAAAGACGAAAACGAAGTTCCGACTGAGCCCTCGAAGGAATCGCTGGCGGAGATGCCGGAGGTGGACTTCTCGCGTGGCATCCGACCGAACAGATTTGCTGCCTTGCGTGGTGAGTTCAAGCAAGCCGTGTTTATCGAGCGTGAACTGTGGGAACACTTCGGCAGCGAGGAGAAGGTGCTTGAGGCCCTGAGACTGCTGGTCGCCCTGGCTGACCGCAGTTCTCATGCGAGCGTAAATCGCGCTGACTGAACCCCATCACACCAGCTGGGCTCCCTCGAGCTTGCCCAGGTGTCGGTCAAAGGTTCCGAGCGGCAGGTGTCCCGCCTTGCGGGAGATCGCCAGCACCATGCAGTCAGAGAACCCGAGCCGCGGACGCTTGCGGTAGCGCGCTAGGGCGGCTGTGACCACGTCGGAATCCTGCAGCACCAGGTCGCGATGATTGAGGAGCATTTCAACGGCTAGCACGATCTGAGCGTGCCCGAGACGGAAGACTGAATCGAGGACCCAGGTCGTCTCGACCAGAACCAGTTGCGACACCCAAGCCCCATTGGCCACAAAGGCTTCGGCGCGAGCCACCTGCCTTGCGTCATCACGGGTGATCAGGCGGACCAGAAGATTGGTATCAACGGCGCGCATGTCGCTTTCTCACGTAGCTGCGGATGCCCTCCTGCAACTCAGCCAGCGTCTTTCGCGGCGGACGCTGTTTCGAAAATAGCGCCGCATGCAGCTCTTCGGAGGTGTATTTACCGGCGCGCTGCACGATTACGTGATCCCCGGCGTCTCGCCACTCGAGAACAGTCCCCGGCGCCAGGCCCAACCTGCGTCGCACGTGCGCTGGAACGGAGACCTGGCCCTGCGCAGTAAGCTTGGAGGTAGCGATAGCCATCGCCGATCATTACCACGGTGATGGGCTCATTACCAGGGTAATGCAAACCAGAGGCAATGCGATCGCTCTTCGAGCCCGGGCTTTATCCTGTGGACGGTGACTCGGCGGGCGTGCTAAGAGCGTCGGGCAATGCTCGCTTCGGTTCGCTGGCTTCGTGAGCTATTGCCCGGTCTCACCGCCGAAGCGAGCCAAATTGCGGAGCGACTGACTCGCGCGGGGCTCGCGGTGGACGCGGTGCGGACCTTTGGGCCCGAGCCCGAGCAAATCGTGGTGGCCGAAGTTGAGCGCGTCGAGCCGCATCCAACGCGCGCGGCGCTGAAGCTGGTGACCGTACTCCGTGACCACGATAACCAGACGAAAGTGGTGTGCGGCGCCTCGAACCTGCCCGACACCGGCGGTTTGGTGCTTTTGGCTCCCCTCGGCGCTCGGTTGCCCGGGCGAGCGGAGATCGCGGCTGCCGAGATTGGCGGCGTCCGAAGCTCCGGCATGCTGGTGAGCGAATCGGAATTGGGGCTGGGACCGGACGCCGAAGGGCTGGTGATTTTGCCACCGGGTGCTGCGCGAGCCGGCGATTGGCTGGAACGGGCGCTGCCCTTTTCGCGGGACGCCATCCTCGAAATCGATGTGACGCCGAATCGCCCGGATGCTCTGGGGCACATTGGGTTGGCGCGCGAGCTCGGGGCCCTGTACGAGTTACCGTTTTTGCTCCCCGAAGCGGGCCGCCCCGCCCGGGTAAGCGATGCGCCGCTCAAAGACTTCGTAACGGTGGAAAATCAGGACTTGGAGCGCTGCCCGCATTATGGCGCCGGCGTGGTCATCGATGTCACGCCTGGACCGTCGCCGCTGTGGCTGCGCTGGCGACTCCACAGTTTGGGCATACGGCCCATCAACAACATCGTGGATGTGACCAATCTTGTGCTCTTGGAGTACGCTCAGCCGTTGCATGCTTTCGATCTCGATCAGGTGCAGGCTCGCCGGATCGCAATCCGGCGAGCGCGAGAAAATGAGCCGTTTACCACGCTGGATGGCGTCGAGCGCCGGCTGGATCCGGACGATCTCGTCATCTGCGACGGGAACGGGCCCACGGCGCTTGCCGGGGTGATGGGCGGCCAGCACAGCGAGATCCGCGACAGCACACGGCAAGTGCTGATCGAGTGCGCCCACTTCGCGCCGCGCGGCATTCGACGTACCTCGCGTCGTCACGGTCTGCACACCGAGTCGAGCCATCGCTTTGAGCGGGGCACGGATCCCGCCGGTATCGATCGAGTCCTTTTGCGTGCACAAACCCTGCTCTCTCTGCTCGGTGGGGGTTGTGCGATCAAGGAAACCGTCCACCAGGCTGCGACGACTGCGGGGCCGGAAGCCATCTCACTGCGAGAATCCCGTTTGAATGCCCTGCTCGGCGATGAGGTGCCGTTTGACGAAGCGGTCGGCGCGCTCGGGCGACTCGGGTTTCGCGTCCATGCAGTAACACCCGATCCCGGTTCGACCTCCGGCCGGCGGGCCCTGGCGCACCCGGCAAGCTGGCGCCCGGATGTATCGCTCGAGGTTGACCTCATCGAAGAAGTGGCCCGGGTCCGAGGGCTGGATCGAATTCCCACCCAGCTGCCGCGTGCAGTGCCGCAACACCCGAGCACGACGGGCAAGCTGGAGCGCGAGGTCGCCGAGCACGCGGTCGCACTGGGATTGTGTGAGGTGGTTAGCTTCGCCTTCGTTTCACCCGGTGAGCTCACGCTGGTGAATGCGCCGGAGGCCAGCGTAAAGCTCGAAAATCCCCTCAGCTTGGACCGCAGTGTGATGCGCACCAGCCTCTTGCCAGGGCTCTTGGAGGCGCTCCGTCGATCGCAGCGACGCGGGCAGCGGACAGCTCGATTGTTTTCTTTGAGCGCCCTTTTCTTACCTCCGATGAGCGGGCTCCCGAGCTCTGCGGCGCGCGACGCGAGGCCAGCGCTCGAGACGGATTACGGCGCGCTTCCGGAGGAGCGTCCCGGGTTCGCCGCAGTGCTTGCCGGCACTCGACCCGCGCATCTCGCCTTGCAAGCTGAGGAGTTTGACGTCTGGGATGCCAAGGGGCTTGCGCTGGAGCTGGTGGAACGCACTCTAGCTCGACCGGCGCGCGTGAGCTCCGCTGCCGACGCGCCCAACGCGCGCCACCTGCATCCGCGGGGCGCCGCCGAGGTTTGGGTTGACGGCGTACGAGTCGGGCAATTCGGGCCGCTCCATCCCGATGTGATACAAGCGTCTGAGCTCGAAGGCAGCGCACAGGTGGTTGAGCTCGATCTGGCCGCCATCGAAGCACTGGGTCGCACGACACCCAAATATCGCCCGATACCGAGGCTGCCGGCGGTTACGCGAGACGTGTCCCTGGTATTGCTCGAGGAGCTCCCGGCTGGAGCCGTACAACAGGTGATTTTAGCCGCTGCGGGTGAGCTCTGTGAATCGGTGGATCTGGTTGCCGATTTTCGTGGGGAGCCGGTTCCCACTGGCCTTCGCTCGCTCACGTTTCGGCTGGTGTTCCGCGATCCCAAATCGGCTGCGGATCCGGACCAGGCGCGCACCTTGACGGATCCGGAAGTGGAGGAGCATCTCTTGCGCCTGATCGAGGCCGCTCGCCAAAAATTCGGCGCGATCCTGAGGGGTTGAAGTGCGTCGCTCCGCCTTTTTCCCGCTGGTCACTTGGTTTCTTGCCAAAGCCGCGCTCGGTCAGTCACAAACTCCCGAGGCGCCTCCAACCGACGGAAACCCGCGAGTTCCGAGCGCGCAAACGGACTCGAAATCCTCCGTGAAAAGCGAGGAACCGCCCGAAGTCCCGGACGAGAACCAGAAGCCGTTGCCAGCGCTCGGTGCACCGCGGCCCGACCAGCAAACCCCGCTTCCCT
This sequence comes from Polyangiaceae bacterium, assembly GCA_036505155.1. Classification (GTDB taxonomy): domain Bacteria; phylum Myxococcota_A; class Polyangia; order Polyangiales; family Polyangiaceae; genus DASXTY01. The sequence continues at coordinate 7,710 of DASXTY010000370.1, forward strand.
ATCTACGGCAGCCCGGCGCCAGCGTTCCTTCGGACAACGTCGAGCTCGGACCCCTGGTGGGAGTATGGATTCGCCCGCGCACCATGGCCCGGTGTACCCAACCCTGCGCCGACGGTGCGGGTATCGGATATGGTGGCGACGTTCGGATCAACTTGTACCCATGGATCGGAGCACGCGCATTCGTGGTGCAAACGGTGCAGCCGGTGACCGCGTCGGAGGGATCGACCGGGCTCGCCAACACAACCGTCGAGCAACCGTCCCTTTCGGTGACGGTCCTGGGCGTGCGCGCCGAGCCGACTTGGAGGGTTTCGCGATATTGGCGGCTTTGGGCGGGAGTTGGCGCGGCCTGGAGCGGTATTCGAGCGCCGGCTTTTCGTACCCGAGGCGACACGATGGTGCAGAGCTCCGCGCGGTCGGGATCGGCGGTCGAGCTCGGCGGCGCGGGAGGGGTTTCTTTCGACGCGATTCCGAGCTGGCTCCGACTGACCGGCGCGGCCAGCGCCGCCTGGGTGGTAGCACAAGGTGGCGAAGTATTTCACGGGAGCCAAGCTATCGATCAGAATGGACGCATCCAGGAATTTTCCGGGCTGGCTCCCCTGGGCGGCTCCTTTGCCTTGCTCTTGGGGGTCGCGCTGGTGCTCTAGACATGCAAATCCGTTCTCTTTGCTGCCTCTTCGGTTTGTGTTGCATGACCGCCATGGGTTGCCAGCGAAAGGCTCCCGGTCCACAAGAGTGTCAGCGGGTGGCGCTCCGAGTGGTGGGTGTTACGCAGGGCTGGATGTTGAGAATGCCGAGAGTAAGGGGAATGATAGATGAAGTCACGGTGGATTGTTTGACGCGCCCTTATGACAGGGAACTCGTGCGCTGCATCGAGGAAACCGGCCAAAGCCGCGCTTGTCTCGCGGAGTTTCGACTTCGTAAAACCGGCCCGGCGCAGCTCGAGCGCAAAGAGTCCCCCGATTTGCCGGAATCACGGTAGCGCTCAGGTATTGCCAAAACGGGGCGTCTTGCTCAGGCCGCCTGAAAGATTGTCGGATTAGGGTTAGCCCTCAGAGCGGCGAAGCGTACCCCTTACCGACTCTAAACACGGACCGATTCCAAGTGTAATAGACGAACGACTGATCGACAGCCACCTGTTGAGTCCCGAAGGCGCCGGAACCAACCTCCGGCAGCATCGTCACCGCAGGGCCGCTACCATCCCAGCGAACGCGCACCAGTGGCGTTTGCTCGGGCATGTGTGGGCCGCCTGATGCAAACGCGAAATCGGAATCGATGGCGATCGACGTTGGCCCAGTGATATTTGCGGCCAGAACTGTTGGCGCCCCGCCGTTGAGCGTGCGCTCATGATCGCGCCGTCACCCGCCCATCTGTCCACACCATGGCTACCGCCGTTCACCCAGGCGAATCCGGCCCACATTAGCCTACACAGCGTCTCGAATTGGGACGATATCCGGGGTTGCCAGGCTTTGGGTTTCCACTTGCACGCCGGGGTTGCGATTAACGCCCATAATCGATAGAGTGAGACCATGAGCGATACCGTCACCTTCACCGCACCCGCACTTCGCCCTGAGGAGAAGGCTGCGCTCCGCGATTTCCACCACTTTTACGAGCCCCACGCAGCCGCCATCAACGACGAGTTGATGCGCGCGTGCCAGGACATGCCGGAGTGGGCGCCCATCATACGCGCGATGACGCCGGAGCAGATGGCCGAACAGAACAAGCGCAGTCTGGCCCTCCAGCGTGCCGCCCTTCTGGAAGACCAATGGCAGCCGTATCTCGCCGACCTCCACACCCAGGGGATGCAATACGCAAAAGCTGGCACGAGCTTCTCCTCGTGGTTCAAAATCATCTCGGCCTATCGAAACTGCATTCGAGATCGCCTCCAGGACGTGGCTCGCACCGACATGCCCCGTGCAACCAAGCTCGGCGAGGCCATGAACGGCTTGCTCGACATGGTGATGGGATTCATCGGCGAGGCGTACCTGGCGACCAAGGAACAGATCATCGGCCAGCAGCAGGAGGCCATCCGCGAGATCTCGACACCCGTGCTTCAGGTGCGCGACCAACTGCTCATCATCCCCATCGTCGGCCTCGTGGACACGCATCGAGCCAGGCTTCTCACCGAGGGTCTCCTCAAGGCGATCCGCGAGCGTCGCGCGAAAGGTGTCGTCATGGACATCACCGGCGTTCCAATTGTGGACTCGAAGGTGGCGAATCACCTTGCCCAGGCTTGCGAAGCGGCTCGTCTGATGGGAGCACTCGTCGTAATGACCGGCATTTCCTCTGAGATTGCATTGACCCTGGTCACTATCGGGGCGCAACTCCAGGGCGTGCGGACGGTGGGCGATTTGCAAGGCGGCATAGAGCTGATCGAGAGGTTTCTGGCGACCGGATCGACCTCAGGTGCGGTGGAAGCCTCTCACGACAATCAAGCGCGGGGCGAGGGGTGACCTATGGGCGTTCCCATCCTCAAGCAGGGCGAGTACCTCGTGGTCGCTATTCAGGACGAGCTAACGGATACCGGCTGGCACGATTTGCGGACCGATCTGGTCGCGCGTGCCGGTAAGTATCGCTCGCGGGGCGTGCTCATCGATGTGAGCGCGATGGAGGTCATGGATTCCTTTGCCACCCGCATGCTTGACGGAATTGCGCGGATGCTCCGATTCCGTGGTGCCGAGACTGTCGTTGCCGGCATGCAACCGGAGGTAGCATTTGCCATGGCTCAACTCGGGCTACGGCTCCCGAACACGGGTACAGCCTTGGACATGGACGATGGATTCATCGAACTTCAACGTAGAACCCGTCCAGTGACCCATGTGCGTTGAGGCGACGATTCCGATTCGGCATGATTCCGATGTCCTGTCGGCACGCAAAGCCGCGCGTGCTCTGGCTACTCGCCTCCGCTTCTCTTCCACCGACCTCGCGCTCATCGCCACAGCCATCTCGGAGATTGCGCGCAATATCCTGGTGTATGCGAAGAGCGGGGAGATGACGTTCGAGGCGGTGGAAGACCATGCCCGGCGTGGAATCGTCGTAATCGCAAAGGACAACGGGCCTGGCATTGCCGACATCGCCCAGGCGATGCAGGACGGGTACACGAGCGGGCAGGGCCTCGGGCTAGGGCTTCCGGGAGCGAGACGGCTCATGGACGAGTTCTCCATCGAGTCGAAAGCTGGGCACGGCACGACCATCGTGATGAAAAAATGGACTCGATGAGGTGGACCGGATCGGCAGGAGAGATTCTCGATTGGGCCGCTGCTGGACAGCCCATCACCGGACAGGCGGTCTCGGGGGATCTTCATCTGGTGGCACCGTTTTCAGTCGGTGTCCTCATCGCCGTCATCGACGGTCTGGGACACGGACCGGATGCGCAGAAGGCAGCCCGAGTTGCGGTCGAAGTACTCCTTAGGGACCCGGCATTGCCGGTGGAGAAGTTGGTCGCACGTTGCCACGAGGAGCTTGGCCGTCTGCGCGGAGCCGTAATGAGTCTTGCATCTTTTGACGCCACCGAGGCGACCATGACATGGATCGGTGTTGGTAACGTCGAGGGTGTCCTCCTACGCCGTTGCCCCGCAGCGGGCCAGGCACGGCATGAACGGCTGCTCCTTTGGGGTGGTATCGTGGGACAGACACTGCCGAAGCTTCGTCCGTGGACGCTCTCGCTGGGCGCGGGGGACACGGTCGTGCTGGCGACAGATGGCGTGCGCACTTCCTCCCTGGATGACACCCGCACGAGCGACACGGTGGAGGGGATCGCGAATGGCCTTCTCGCAAGACATGCGAGAGGAACCGATGATGCGCTTGTGGTCGCGGCACGGTACCGAGGGGGCGCGCTATGAGCAATCTTCCTGAGGCTTTCGTCGAACGCTACACCGAAGCACTTACAGCCTTCCTGGCACTTTCGGATGAGGCAAACCTTGAGCACGCTTATGAACTCGGGCGCGAGGCGATTTCGCAGGGTCTCGGAGTTCTCGACCTGGCCGCGATTCACACCAAGGCCATCGGCCCCGGTCCTTACCCCACTTCTGCCGCTGACAGCGCAGCTGCTATTGCGTCTCATCGCACCTGGCAGTTCTTTGCCGAAGCGTTGGCCCCTTTCGAGATGGCGCTTCGGGGCTTCCGAGAGGCGAACCTCGCCCTCAAGGAGATGGCTGCGACTCTGGAAGAGCGTGTGCTCATGCGTACTGAGGCGCTGAAGAAAACCGAGGCCCAACTTCGACAAGCACAGAAGATGGAGGCCGTGGGTCGTCTGGCTGGCGGCATTGCGCACGATTTCAACAACG
>DASXTY010000371.1:0-3311 GCA_036505155.1 Polyangiaceae bacterium
TAAAGGGGCAGAGCATCGCCGAAACCGGAACCACCACCGCGCGGCCCTTTTTTCACCCGGTGGCACTCAGTCACCTAGCCGGGCGCGGGTTTCACCCCGAGCGCAAGACCAGTTTGCATCACTTGCACGACCAGCGCGGCGCGCGCTACTTGCTAGCGGGTGATTGGCTCCGGCCGGCGTATTATCCCAAGCAGGGCCGGTCGCGAGAGGAGTTGATCGCAGCCGAGGCGCTGGCCGTGCGCACGACCGGCGGCCTCATCGACCTCGGCACTCTGGGAAAGATCAGCATCATGGGGCGAGATGCGGTGGACTTCATCGAGCGCGTCTACACCGGAAAATTCGCCACCTTGAAAGTGGGAATGAGCCGATACGCGCTGATGTGCGACGAATCCGGCGTGATCATCGACGACGGGGTCGTGGTGCGGCGAGCCGAAGATCGTTTTTACGTAACCACCACCACCACCGCTTCGAGCGGCATCTTTGCCGAGCTTCAGCGTTGGGCGCTGCTCTGGGGTAAACACGTCGTGCTCTCGAACGAGACCGGGCATCGGGGCGCCATCAATCTGGCCGGCCCGCTGTCGCGTCAGGTGCTCGCTCCGCTCACGGACATCGACTTGAGCGAGAAGCGCTTTCCGTATCTTGCTGCGCGCGAAGGGCACGTTCTGGGAGTGCCGGTAATGGCCGTCCGAGTCGGCTTCGTGGGTGAGCTCGGCTACGAGATCCACATGCCGATCGCGTCGGCAGCGCGGATCTGGACCGGGATCCTGGAAGCGGGCGCCGCACTGGGCATTGAGCCATTCGGCGTGGAGGCTCAGCGGGTCCTGCGACTGGAGAAAGGCCATGCCATCATCAGTCAGGATACCGATGGCCTCACCACCCCTCGCGAGGCGGCCATGACCTGGGCGGTGAAAGACGACAAGCCGTTTTTCGTCGGCCAGCGGAGCCTCCGCATTCTCTCGAAAAAGGCCATCGATCGCACCCTGGTGGGATTCACCATGGCGGCGGAGGGGCCGATTCCCAAAGAATGTCACTTGGTAATAGACGGCGACCGAATCGTCGGACGAGTGACCAGCGTGGTGAGAAGCCCCACGCTAAATCAGGTGATCGGGCTGGCGTACGTGCATCCCTCGCAATCGAGCCCGGGGACCGTCATTCGCATTCGCATCGACGGGGGAGCCCTGGTCGAAGGCCGAGTGTCAACCCTTCCCTTCTACGATCCAGAGAACTCTCGTCAGAAAGCGGGTGCCCCCGATCGGAGCGCGGCCGCATGAGTCATTCCTCTTCGCTTCGCCTGAGCCCGGTATACGCTGCGCTGGAGGTTTCGAAGCCGCGTTGGGGCGTCTTGTGGGACATGCCGGTAGCCCTGGCATTGGGACCCGAAGAACAAGAGCGGGCCAGCGCTCGCGACCTTGCCATTTGTGATGTGAGCGCGTTTCGGCGACTGGGGCTTTCCGGTCCGGGCACGGTCCTGTGGCTGTCCGCGCACGGAGTGGCTGCCCCGGACCCGGTCTACAATGCGACGGAGCTTCCCGGTGGAGGACAGGTAATCCGCACGGGAATTCAAGATGTGCTTCTAGAGGACGGCTGGAAGGGGGAAACCACGGTGCCCATTCAAAAGGCGCTCGCGTCGAGCGCCGGCGGCGTTTATGAGGTCCTGCGCCAGGAAGCCTCGTTCTTTTTGAGCGGGAGTCGGGTGGGCGAAGTGCTGGCGCAGACTTGTGGTGTGGACTTCCAAGGCGTGGGCAATTGTCTGGTGATGAGTCGGGTCGCCGGCGTGTCGGCGTCGTTGCGCTTTCGGGCAACGATGGATTTTCCGGTGTGTCAAATCTGGGTGGATGCATCGTACGCCCTGTATTTGTGGAAGACATTATGTGAAATCGTGGGTGACCTGGGTGGGCGCCCCATTGGATTGGGATGTTTCGCTCCAGAAATAAATTGAAAGGAATGCGTCATGGAACTGGCACAAGCAAAAAAGTTGCTTTCTGATAACCAGATCAAATTCGTGCTTGCACAGTTCGTGGACATCCACGGCGTAGCGAAAACCAAAGCAGTGCCCGTTCAGCACTTCGAGGACATCTTGAACGATGGGGCGGGCTTTGCGGGTTTTGCTGTTTGGGGCCTGGGGCAAGAAGCCCATGATGCCGATTACATGGCGGTGGGCGATCTCAGCACGCTTTCCCTAGTGCCGTGGCAACCGGGGTTCGCGCGCATCGTCTGCAACGGCTTGGTGGATAGGCAACCCTGGCCATTCGATACGCGTTACGTTTTGCAGCAACAGGTCAAGCGCCTCGCCGACCAGGGCTGGACGCTGAATACCGGGCTCGAGCCGGAGTTCATGCTGTTGCGAAAGGCTCCGGATGGCTCGATCAGCCCCTTCGACGAAAGCGACCAGCTCGACAAGCCTTGTTACGACTATAAGGGCCTGTCGCGGAGCCGCACCTTTTTGGAGCGGCTGGTGCAGTATCTCATCACCGCCGGCTTCGACATCTATCAGATCGATCATGAGGACGCGAACGGTCAGTTCGAGATCAATTTCACCTATACCGATGCGCTCACTTCCGCCGATCGCATGGTCTTTTTCCGGATGGCCGCCAGCGAGATCGCTCGCGATCTGGGAGCTCTGTGCACCTTCATGCCCAAGCCCTTTTCACACCGGACCGGAAGCGGTATGCACATGCACCTTTCCATTAGTGACCAGCGACACCCGAACTTGTTTCTCGATCCGGAAGACAAGCAGGGACTCGGGCTCTCCTCACTCGCCTATCACTTTTTGGGCGGGATTCTTTCCCACGCGCGCGCGCTATGCGCTCTGGTGGCGCCGTGCGTAAACTCCTACAAGCGACTGGTAGTCGGTCAGAGTCTGTCGGGTCACACCTGGGCGCCCGCGTACATCTGCTACGGCCTCAACAACCGCAGCGCTATGGTCCGGGTTCCGTTCGGGAGGCTGGAGTTGCGCCTGCCGGATTCTTCCTGTAACCCCTATCTGGCAGCGGCCGCGGTGATCGTAGCCGGGCTCGACGGAATCGAACGGCGCGTCGACCCCCCTGCCCCCAAAAATCTGAATATTCACGCCATGAGCCCGGATGAGATCCGGCGGCAGGAGCTCGGAGTGCTGCCGCAGTCCCTGCCGGAAGCGCTGGATGCGTTGGAGCGTGACACCCTATTCGGCGACCAGCTCGGCAAGCCGCTCATTAATGAGCTCATCCGCCTCAAGCGCATGGAGTGGCTCGATTACCACCGCCACGTCTCCGACTGGGAGGTACGGCGTTATTTGGAGTTTTACTAATGTCCCCGGTTCACCAGGGCCCCCA
>DASXTY010000372.1:0-5050 GCA_036505155.1 Polyangiaceae bacterium
GTTTAACAGACCGGCACTCCCGACGGGGCCAAATTGCGGGGGCCCGGAGCTCAGGTGGAGCTGTTCCGGGGCGATCGGCTTGCCGGACTTGCCGAAAAGGGCTAGTCCTCCAGCCGCGATGACGTACGCGGTGATACGAACCGGCGGACAACAGTACCGGGTCAGTCAGGGCGACTCCATCCAGGTCGAAAAACTGCCCGGGCAGCCGGGCGACAAGGTGGAGTTTGCCGAAGTGCTGCTGCTCGGTGGCGAGCCGCCGAAGGTGGGAAAGCCCACCCTGAGCGGCGCCAAAGTGCTCGGCGAAATCGAGGATCAGGCGCGAGGCCCGAAGCTTGTGGTTTTCAAGTTCAAGCGCCGTAAGAAATACCACCGCAAAGCCGGCCACCGTCAGGCTTTGACCCAAGTGAAGATCACCGAGGTCAAAGGCTAATCATGGCTCATAAGAAAGGTGGCGGCTCCACCCGAAATGGCCGCGGATCCAACGCTCAACACCGAGGCGTCAAGGTGTACGCCGGTGAGTCGGTTCGAGCCGGCGGCATTTTGGTCCGCCAAGTCGGTCAAAGCATCGATCCGGGGCGCAACGTTGGGGTTGGGCGCGACTTTACACTGTTTGCGTTGATTGACGGCGTCGTCTCCTTCCGGAACGCGAGCCGCACCAAGAAACAGGTTTTCGTTCTCCCGGTCGCCGTCCCGTCCTGACTGCATATGCTGCTGGTTACCGATCTCGACGGCACCTTGCTCGACGAAAATGGACAAGTGCGTCCGCGCGATCGCGAAGCCATTCGAGCTCTTCGTAAAAAGGGGGTGCGAGTCAGTATCTGCACCGGGCGAATGTATTCCGGCACCCGCGCCATCGCCCACAGCCTGGAGCTCGAAGGTCCCATCGGCTGTCTGGATGGCAGCCAGATCGCGGACGCCCGCGACGGAACCATGGCGCTCTGCCTCATCGATCCCGATACGGCGACCGTCCTGGTGCATGCTCTGAGCGAATATCAGCCGGCAAGCTTCGTATTTTCGAATGACATGGTGTTTCATGACCAGGCCGGGGATCCCTACATCGAATACGTGAGCACATGGTCGGACCAGTCAGTCCGCCTGGAAGACGTGGTGGGAGACCCGCGCTGGTCCGAAAAGGACCGGATTTCTGCGGTGGTGGCGTTGGGATCAGAAGAGCAGATCCGGGGCATAGAGCTAGAGCTCTTAGCTCGGGGCGCTCGGGTTCAGATCGCGACCTACACCATCTCTCGCGAGGGCTACCTTGGATTATGGGGCTCGGTGATCCGGGCGGCGGGACCCAGCAAGGGCACGGCATTGACTTTCATCGCCCGCCATCACGACCTTGACCCCCGCGACGTCGTCGCCATCGGCGACTGGCTGAACGATATCCCTATGTTGCAGGCTGCCGGGCGCTCCTTTGCCATGGCGCACGCTTCCGAACAGGTGAAAGCCGCAGCGGCGCAGGTTCTCGAATCGAGCTCGGCGACCGGCGGCGCCATTGCCGAAGCGGCCGAGCGGGTCGGCTTTCTTTGAGCGCGGGCGGCGCCGGTTTTGGCTAAAGTCTGGCGGTGGCGAACATCCGCGTGCTGCCGCCAGAAGTGGCCAGCCAGATCGCAGCCGGCGAAGTCGTCGAGCGGCCCTCGAGCGCGGTCAAGGAGCTGATTGAAAACGCGATCGACGCGGGCGCGACCCGCTGCGACATCGCCATCGATGCGGGCGGCATCACACGGATCACCGTGTCGGACGACGGCCACGGCATGAGCGAGGAGGATGCCCGCCTCAGCATCGAGCGGCACGCGACCAGCAAACTGAATTCGGTCGCCGAGCTTTTCCACCTCACAAGCTTTGGGTTTCGAGGCGAGGCTTTACCCGCCATTGCATCGGTGAGCCGCTTTCAGCTCCACACTAGAACGGTTCAAAGCGCTTCGGGCATCGAGGTGCGCGTGGAAGGGGGGCAGCTCTTGGGTGTGGTACCCGTGGGATGCCCGGTGGGAACCACGGTGCAGGTATCGGACCTTTTTTTCAACGTCCCGGCCCGCCGTAAGTTCTTGCGTGCGGTGGGCACCGAGTCCGCACATGCGAGCGAAGTGGTGGAAGCAGCGGCGCTGGCTTGCACCGGGGTCACCTTGACGCTCCGAAGAGATGGCCGCCAGGTGCGCGAATACCTGCGGGTTTCAAGCCGCGCCGAACGCGTCCCCCAACTATTCGGTACCGAAACAATGGCCTGCTGCCTAGGCGAACGGGGGCCCCTGCGGGTCGAAGCCTACCTCTGTCGACCCGAACAGGCGCGAAGCGGCGCCGCCGGGCTGCGCATCCTGGTGAACGGGCGACCGGTGCGCGATCGCAGGATCGCCGCAACCGTAGCGCAGGCGTACGGCAGCGTGCTCGAACGCGGTCGTTATCCACGCGGCGTCGTCTACCTCGACCTTCCGAGCCCCCTATTAGACGTCAATGCGCATCCGCAAAAATCAGAGGTGCGCTTCGCCGACGCGCGCGCCGTCACCGACGCGCTGTACGGCATCTTGACGCGCTCACTGGCCGGTGCCTTTGGTCTAGCCGTCCCGGCGCGCCGCGATCCTCCTCTTACCAGCGAACCCTACCGTGAACGCGCTGCGTTTGCACGCGATCAACATCATCCGGCGAGCAGCTTGAGCGCACCGGATCCGAGTCCCGCGGTGACAACGCTCGACCCATTGCCCGGGGAGGCCAGCGCCTCCAACGGCTTCGAAGCCCAGCGCACCGAACCGGTCATCGCAGTTCGTGACTCGGCCGCTTCGCCCATCCGTCCGGGCCCCAACCTGAGCTGGTCGCGACTTCGTTTCATCGCGCAACTTCGTCAAACCTTCTTTTTATGCGAAGGCGACGACGGCCTGTACATCCTCGATCAACACGCGGCTGCGGAGCGAGTCACGTTCACCCGGTTTCGCCGCGCTTACCAGTCGCGCGCCGTGGCCTGCCAGGCGCTGCTCTTTCCCGCCACGCTCGAAGTGTCGGTCCGGGAAGCGGACTTGGTGGAGCAATACAGCCAGCAGATCGCCGAAGTGGGGCTGGATGTGCGCGTGCGAGGCCCCGAGATGCTCAGCATCCACGCCGTCCCAAAGCTTCTGCAGCGCGCTAGCCCGGAGCGGTTGGTGCGTGACTTGTTGAGCGAAGTTTCGCGAACCGGCGGCCGCGGTTTTTCCGACGCGGTGGATCTGGCGCTTGCCACCATGGCTTGTCACGGCTCGCTCCGAGCCGGAGACCCCGCTTCCCCGAGCGCCGCCACTGCGCTCTTGGAAGCCTTGGACGATGCCGACTTCGCCGGATATTGCCCGCACGGCCGTCCCATCGTGACCTTCACGAGCTACGCCGAGCTCGAGCGCAAAGTGGGTCGCAGGTAGTATGCCGAAATGTCTGAACTCTCATTGATCCCGGAGCCGCAAAAGCTAAAGCGGCTCGCCGGTTCCCTGGCTGTTCCCCGACGACTTACAATTGGAATTGGTGACCAATCGCTGTACGAGAGCGCGCGCGCCATCGGCAGCTTTTTCGGCCCGACCAAAGTCCACATCCTCGATGGTCAGTCGGATTTCGTGCGCCTCGACATCGACCCGAAGCTCGACTCCGAAGCGTATGAGCTCAGCATTCGCAAGGATGGAATCGAATTACGCGGTCGAGACCCGCGAGGCGTTGCGCACGGAGCTCAAACCCTCCGGCAGATCGTCGCGCAAAGCCCGGGTCGGCTTCCCTTGCTCAGTATTCAAGACTGGCCGGATTTTTGCGACCGCGGGCAATATTACGACTTGAGCCGAGGTCGCGTCCCGCATTTGGAATCGCTCTTGCAACAGGCGGAGCTGCTTGCGCGCTTCAAGATGAATCACCTGGAGCTCTACATCGAGCACACCTTCCGCTTTCGTCGTCACCCGCGGATCGGTCGCGGCGCTTCTCCGCTTTCGGCCGAAGACATCCTGAAGCTCGACGCGCACTGCCAAACACTGGGGGTTGAATTGGTGCCCTCGCTCGCGAGCTTTGGCCATCTCTCCAAGGTGCTGGTTTTGCCGGAGTACCGGGAGCTCGCGGAAGACTGGGGAGTGGGGCGATACCTGAGCCCGGAGGTGGAGAACGTCCCTTCCTGGAAGCTCCATCGCGGCTGGACTCTTTCCCCGTCAAACCCCAAAAGCTATGAATTTCTGGACTCGCTTTTCGCGGAGTTCCTTCCGCTCTTCAGCTCCAAGCGCTTCAATGTGTGCTGCGATGAAACCTGGGACCTGGGCCTGGGGCAGAGTTTTGACCAGTGTGCCAAGTTGGGCAAAGGGCGGGTCTACCTGAACCATATCCAAAGGCTGAACCAGCTGTGCCGCAAATATGGAAAACGCATGATGTTTTGGGGCGACATCATCCGGAACTATCCCGATTTGATCGCCGAGGTCCCGCGTGATGTGACGGTTTTGGATTGGGGTTACGACCACAGCCACCCCTTCGACAATATTTCCGCGTTTGCCAAAGCCGGGCTCGAGTTTCTCGCATGCCCCGGCACTTCGTCCTGGGTTTCCCTGTTCCCGCGCTTGCCGGAAGCGGTCGGAAATATTTCCGGCTTCACGCGGGCGGCAAAAAAGTTCGGCGCGCGGGGTATTCTCAACACGGACTGGGGCGACGGCGGTCACTATAATTTCATGGAGCTGAGTTGGCACGGTTATGGGTTTGCCGCCGAGCAGTCATGGAACGGCAATGCCGACCAATCCAGCTATAATCGGAGATTCGCAAAAGTCTTTCTTGGATCCGACGACTCGCGGTTGGTGGATGCCATCGAAACCCTGGGCGATGTCAGTCACCTAAAGCGCGAGAACTATTACCAGAGCCTGTGGTTACACGTATTTTTTGCCAAGCCGGGTGATGCGATGTTCACCTCGGGGCCGGCGCCGGGCTGGACCTCGAAGCGCGGCCAAATTCAGCGCGGAACGGTCGACCTCACCAGCGCCTTTGGAACGAAAACCCACCAAAGGCTCGGCCCGGTGCGCGCGGCACTGGAACGAGCGCTCCGCCAAAAAGGCGCCGATCCGCACGGCGTGCTCCCCTA
>DASXTY010000373.1:0-5078 GCA_036505155.1 Polyangiaceae bacterium
GCCCCAACATGCGGAGCTGGTCTCCGGGATAGATCCAATGCGGGTTTTGGAGCTGGGGGTTATAGCTCCAGACTTTCGGCCAATAATAGGGATTCTGGTAATAGCGAGCGCTTAAGTCCCACAGGGTGTCGCCGCGATTCACGATGTGGACTTCCGGCACCGCGGTCGCTCGCTCGCCTTTCTGCAATCGGCTCGAGACCACTCCCGTGGCTCCCTTGTCTCCCTGCAACACCGGCGTGCCGCGCGTTGTCGGCAAGAGGTCGAAACTGTCCCTTTGGTCACCGCTCACCGGGCGCGAGCTCGAGGGCAGCCCCGGATTGATATCGGTGCCAGGCTGCGGATAGCCGGGAGGCGGAACGTAAACGTGAGTGGTCGTCACTTGCGGCGGCGTGAAAACGACTCCGCCGCCTTGCGCGGGCACCGGGGGGCTCACCGGCTGTTCGTCGGACGCTGGTGGCCCCTGCTGAGCGCGAGCACCCGGCGCGATTGCACCCACGGCAACACTCACGGCGACTTTCAGCCACCGCGCTCGCCGGCTCTGCGTGTGTCGACAGCTCTGCATGAACGGGTCCTCGGGCGCAGCCTACGGGGAAGCTTGCCGCGAAATATTCGGCGGTGCCCGCTCTTTCGAGGGGTCTGGCTCTCCCCCGCTGGAGGAGCGGCCTTTTGCCGAGCCCGGCAGCTGCACCGACTCCAACCGATCGCCCCGGCCCCGGATGAGCGCTCGGGGACCGTCGTCCTCGGTCGAGGAATCCGCGGGTGTCGGCTCCTGTATTGATTCGTGTGTCGATGTGTCAGGGTCGAGGCGAACCACCTTGAGTGGAGGGGTCGGCGATTCCGAGGTCGCTCCAGCGCGCTTGCCCCGAGCCGTCAGATGCTGCTCCAGCGTCGAGACCCTTTCCTCGAGCCTGTCGTTTTCTCCCTGGATACGGCGGAGCTCACCTTCGAGCGAGTTGACCTGGCGACGGAGCTCCGGAGCCTGTGAGCTACAGGCGAAAGTGGCAAAAGGCAGCAAAAGCAAGACCGCCCGCGCACCCCAAGCGGGCCCATGCCCATGGTGGAGCTCTGTCATCACCCCATGGTAGGACCCGACGTCCGGGAGGGGCAAACTCCTGCGCGAAGGGCGAGCCCACGGGACGGTAGTTTCCCGAATCTGGACGGGGGCGCCTCCAACAATTAGCTTTTGAGGGTGCGTCTCGGTCGTTCCAGAAGGCAGAAGGTCCGGCTCCGGCAGCGGGTTGACCTGAGGAAAACGCTGTTCGTCCTGCCCAATCTGTTGACTTTGGCCAGCGTCTTTTGCGGTTTCAACGCGATTCGCCTGCTGGCCAATGACAGCGCTTCGCTGGACGACTTCCACCGAGCCGCGGTCCTGCTGATCTTCGCCATGCTTTTCGACTCGCTGGACGGTCGCGTTGCTCGTCTCACTAAGACCCAGAGCGCGTTCGGGCTAGAGCTCGATTCTCTGGCCGACGTGATCTCATTCGGCGTTGCCCCCGCGTTGCTGGTGTATAAGTGGGTGCTATTCCGGGTGCCGGTACCGGGCCTGCTCACCGCTTTCCTCTTCGTTGCGTGCGCGGCGATTCGGCTTGCGCGCTTCAACGTGCTCTCCGCATCGACGCGGGGTGCGCCGCTCAAGCCGGGAAAATATATCGTTGGCCTACCCACTCCCCCTGCATCCGGCATACTGGTTTCATTGGTGGTTGCCGATCCCCCGCTCTCGCGGGCGCTGGCCGACGAGCGCTTCACACTCGCCATGTTTGTGGTGACCATCGGTCTGAGCCTGCTCATGGTGTCAAACTTTAGATTTCGCTCATTCAAAGATCTGAGACTGAACGCTAGAACCGTGTTTTTGGTCTTGTTTACCATTGGCACGAGCGTGTTCATCTGGCAGCGCTATAAGCCACAGCTGGTCTTGGTGTGGCTGCTCTCCGTGTACATTCTCATTGGAATCGTTGAGTCACTGCGCGCATTCGCCCTGCGGCTTCGCGGTCTGGATGAACGCGATTCAGTTCCCCCGGCGCAGGCGCGGCCGTAGTGTTTGGCTAATGTGGTCTCGTCGCCCGAGCGCGCCACGATGTTGGAAATGGCTTTTGGGCTGCCTTTCCTTGGCTCTGACGCTGGGCGTCTTCGCCAGCTGCACCAAGCGGCGCGGCGATGCGGCGCCGGCGGGCTCGGTCTCCGCTTCGGATAAGCAGCTCCCCAAGCTCGAGCTTCGCGATGACACCTCCCACTTGCTTTTGACCTGGGTGGACGACAAGGGGGATTTTCACGTCGTCCAAAAAGTGCCGGACGTGCCGGCGGCTTCGCGGTCCAAAGTGCGAGTCGTGCTGACCGATCGCGAAGCGGGCACCGGAGACCTGGTGTATGTCGCCGACCTGAATGGCAAACGTCCGGACGGTACCTATGCGACCAAAACCGTTCCTCGCACCACCTGGGATGAAATCGGAGCGAGCCGGCGCAAAGCGCGCCTGGAAGCCCTTGCACCGAGCGCCTCCAGCTCCGTGCCGGGCGTAGCGCCCTCCGCGCCGGAAACCGCCGCCAAGAAGGGGGCGGTGGTCGCCATCGTTTACGGCGCCGCCTGGTGCCGGGCTTGCCACGACGCGGCCAGGTACCTCAGGCAGCACGGTGTGCAGGTAGTCGAGAAAGACATCGAACAGAGCGATGCGGCGCGGGACGAAATGCGCCAGAAGTTGGCTCGGGCTCGCTTGCCCGGCGCCTCGATCCCGGTCATCGACTTGATGGGTGAGGTGCAGATTGGGTTCAGTCCCAGTGCGCTCGATCACGCGGTCAACTCCGCTCGCGACGTGCAAAGTTTGTAGTGGCGCGCGAGTTCAATTTCGACGGTATCGCGGGACCAACGCATAACTACGCGGGGCTCAGCCGAGGAAACTTGGCAAGCCTCAAACACGGCGGACAGCTCTCCAACCCTCGCGCGGCTGCGTTGGAAGGTTTGGAAAAAATGCGCTTTATCGCTGAGCTCGGTGTCGGGCAAGCCGTCTTGCCCCCACATCCGAGGCCGGACGTACGCGCCTTGCGCCGGCTGGGTTTCTCGGGAAGCGATCCAGCGGTTCTGGAGGCCGCTTGGCGCCTCGAGCCCCGGCTTCTGGTCGCCTGTAGCAGCGCGTCGGCGATGTGGGCTGCCAACGCGGCTACGGTTGCGCCCTCGAGCGACACTCGGGATGGTCGATTGCATTTGACGCCCGCCAACCTGAGCGCGCTGTTCCACAGGAGCTTGGAAGCGGAGCAAACGACTCGCACACTGCGCGCAATCTTTTTCGACGCCGAGCGCTTCACGGTCCACGACCCCCTCCCCGCGGGCGCCTATTTCAGCGACGAAGGCGCCGCGAACCACAGTCGTTTGGTCACTAGTCTGGGCGCAGTACACGTGTTCGGCTGGGGGCGTCAGGGTTTTTCCGGAACCCCGGTCGAGCCGCGGAGATACCCAGCTCGACAGACTCAAGAGGCCAGCCGGGCGGTCGCAAAGCTGAATCAGCTCACTGAGGAGCGGGTTCTACTGTGGCAACAGGCGCCGGAAGGTATCGACGCCGGTGCCTTCCACAGCGACGTGCTCTGTGTCGGCAACGACAATACCTTTTTATGTCACAAAAGCGCTTTCGTCGACACGCAGAGCTTGCTCCAAACTTTGCAAGCACGCCTCGGCGAGGGGCTCGAGTGCGTGGTGGCCGGTGAGGAAGACTTTCCCGTTCACGAAGCGGTCGCGAGCTATGCGTTTAATAGCCAGCTCATCACGCTGCCCTCAGGCGAAATGTGCATCATCGCGCCGGTCGAATCGGAGAGAAACGCAGTAGCGCGCCGCTTTCTCGAGCGGGTGGTCACCGATTGGGAAAGTGTCGTCGCGGTCCACTACATCGACCTCAATTCCTCCATGAAAAACGGAGGCGGGCCGGCGTGCCTGCGGCTCAAGATTCCGCTCACCTCGACGGAGCGGGATGCAATCAGTGCGCGGGTGTTTTTCGATGGCGCTCTCGAGCACGCTTTGAAGGGCTGGGTCGCGCGCCATTACCGAGATCGGCTTGGTTTGGACGACCTGCGCGATCCGGAGCTGCTCAATCAAGTGCACACGGCGCTCGACGAGCTATCCGCCCTGCTAGGGTTGGGCTCCATCTACCCATTCCAGGGCGGATGAGCCGGCTGACCCCAAAGGCGCGACAGGCGGGCCAGGTTGTGCCATGAGCTGGCACAGATCGCTGGGGGGACCGCTAAGAAACCACGGGGAAATTCACTAAACCCGGGCGGCACGCGACTTGCTTGTTGGTTACCCGATCCGCCGCATAGCATCCCTATATAAGGAGAGACCCATGCGTTCACTTAATTCAGCGCACGCCGCTTTGGCGAGCTTGGCCTTGGCCTTTCTTGCCGCGCCGCGCAGCGCCGCCGCCTGCGGGGGGATGTTCTGCGACAACGGCCCAACCGCCATGCCCGTCGATCAGACCGGGGAAAACATCATTTTCGTGATGGACGGCCAGACGGTCGAAGCCCACATCCAGATCCAATACCAGGGCTCGGCCGCCAAATTTGCCTGGGTGCTCCCGATGCAGTCGCTGCCGGCGTTCAGCGTCGGCTCCTCCGCGCTATTCACGAATTTGTTGAGCGCCAGTGTGCCGACGTACGGATTTTCGACCCAACGCGACTCCTGCCAATCCAATGATCAGGTCGTCTTGCGAGGTGCGCCCAGCGCCGGAGCCGGAGGCGCCGCCAGCTACTTGGACAATAGCAGCGGTCCGAGCATCGTACTGCGGCAGACGGTAGGAGCCTTCGACATCGTCGTCTTACAGGGGGGTACGGCGCAGGAAGTGAGCGATTGGCTCAACAACAACGGCTATCAGTCGGCGGTCACCGCGCCTTCCATTCTTCAAGACTACGTGAGCAAGGGGTACGTATTTGTGGCCGTCAAGCTGACCGGCGGGGCCGGAGTCGACGAAATTCACCCGCTGGTGGTCAAATACCCCGGCAATACCCCCTGTGTTCCCCTCAAGCTCACCAGCGTGGCAGCCGTCCCCGACATGGGCGTCCGCACCTTCTTTCTCGGCTCAGAGCGCGCGGTTCCCACCAATTAC
>DASXTY010000374.1:0-6562 GCA_036505155.1 Polyangiaceae bacterium
GATCGAAACGGTTCGCCAGCGTGATGAGCTCGAGATCCAGGAGGGAACCATTCAGGTGGGGGCCGAATCGTTGCATTGACGAGCCATGGCCGCCTCTTGGAAATTGGACAAATTCCATCACTTTGACCGAGCGGCTCAGGCTCGCGTCAGGAACCAGCTCTTCCAGACCGGGGAAATCCGGGCGCTTAGCAGCCAATCAACGCGGGTAGGCCTTTTGGTTGGCAAAGGCGGCAACTGTGTGACAGGTTAGCGTCGGCGGAGAGCTGGCGCCGAGCACGCGAGCTACCCGTGGCTTCGAATTCATGGACGTACCAGAACGTGACGCTGGTCTGAGCAATCAGCAGCTGTCCAACACTAAACTGATCGGCCGCCTGCTGCGCATGAGCTGGCAGTATCGAGCTGTGTGTTTGCAAGTGCTCGGCTACCAGATGGTGCTGTTGGTGCTGGGCGTTAGCGGCTTGACTCTGAGCGGTCTCACCGTCGACGTCTTGCGCAAGACCCTACAACCGGGTGCGCCGGCGGTGCGCTGGCCCTGGCACCTGTCTCCCCCAGCAAGCTGGTCGCCCTTCGTGATTCTTTGTGTATTGGGCGGCGCAGTGCTGGCAATGGCGGCGGTGCGCGCGGTGCTCAACTACAGCTACGCGATTGCCGCCGGTCGGCTCATCCATGTCCAGATTGTGCCCAATTTGCGGGCCGCCATCTTCGACAAGATGCAGCGCCTGAGTTTCCGTTTTTTCGATGCGCACGCCAGCGGAACCATCATCACGCGTGTGACGCGCGACGTACAGCTGCTGCGCTCATTCGTGGACGGCGTCCTGATCCAGGGCGCGATCATGATCGTTTCGCTGGGGTTGTATTTCGTGTATATGTTGCTCAAGCATCCAGGCCTTACGGCAGCCAGTTTGTCGCTGACGCCTGTGCTCTGGGGGTTGACCACTTGGTATTCGCGGTGGGCGCAGCCGGCATACGCGCGCAACGCTCAGCTATTCGATGAAATGATCCTGACCATGGCTGAGGGCGCGGACGGCGCGCAGGTGGTCAAAGTATTTGGACGTGAGAAGGAAGAACACCAGAAGTTCGTGGACAAGAATCAGGCTGTGCGCGACCAGCAGCGCCGCATCTTTCTCCGGAGCAGCCTGTATAGCCCCGCGGTTCACCTGATCAGTCAGTCCAGCGTTGCCGTACTGCTCCTGTACGGCGGTTGGCTGGTGATCCACGGCCAGCTCAGCTTGGGAGATCTGATTGTATTCGCCGGTCTGCTCCAGCAATTCGGCGAGCAGGTGCGCACCATGGCGACCGTCGTGAACACGCTGCAGCAGAGCTTGAGTGGCGCGCGTCGCGTTTTCGAAGTGCTGGATACACCGGTGGAGATAGAGAGCCCCGTGAACGCCACTCGGCCGCAGAGAATTCAGGGCAACGTGCGTTTCGAAGACGTGCACTTCGGCTTCCGCCAGGGCGCCCAAGCGCTTCGGGGAATCGACCTGGATGTGCAGCCGGGGCAGTGCCTGGCAATTCTCGGTGAAACCGGCGCGGGCAAAAGCACTCTTATCAGCTTGATTCCTCGTTTTTATGACCCCTCTCGAGGTCGCATCTCAATCGACGGAGTAGACCTCCGGCGCCTGGATCTCGAGATGTTGCGGCGCAATATCGGAGTGGTGTTTCAGCAGAGCTTGCTCTTTAGCATCAGCGTGGCCGATAACATTGCTTTTGGCCATCCGGAAGCAAGCCGCGAGCAAATCATCGAAGCGGCGAAAATAGCGCGGGCTCACGAATTCATCACGGCCCTACCGAAGGGGTACGACACGATATTGGAAGAATCCGCCACGAACCTTTCGGGTGGACAGCGCCAGCGAATTGCTATAGCGCGCGCCATCATGTTAAAGCCAGCCATTTTGCTGCTGGATGATCCAACCACGGCAGTGGATCCGGACACCGAACACGAGGTGTGGCAGGCCATCGAAAGCGCCACTTCGGGCCGGACGACGTTCGTGGTTGCCAATCGCTTGAGCACTCTAAAACGAGCCGACTTCATCGTGGTTTTGGATGAGGGGCGGATCGTCGAGCAGGGCACACACGCCGAGCTCATGCGCCAAAGCGGCCTCTATCGGAGGACCGCCGATCTTCAGGCAGTGGACTCAGTGAGCCAGCGCCTTCTCAGCGGGGGCGCATTCAGCGGGGGCGCATGAAGCTCGCGGCCACAGTTGCAGTTGCCCTCCACGACGACGACGAGCTGCCGCGGCGGCTGGACTATAGCGTCATCGGAAGGCTGTTGGCGTACACCCACCGGTATGCGCCGCTCAGAAACAAGCTCCTGGTGTTGGTGCTGGCACGCGCGATTCAGACGCCGTTACTCACCTGGCTTACGGCGAAAGTTATCAGCGGCTCGATCGCCCATGGCGACTATTCCAAGGTGTGTTTGGGTGTGGCGGGATTTTTGGTGCTGGAGCTCTTCACCGAGGCAGTGTTCGTGTTTCGGATGCACTTGGCCCTCCGGCTCGGGGAGGCGGTGGTGCACGATTTGCGGAACGAGCTGCACCGTCACATGATGGAAATGCCGCTCAGTTTCTTCCAGCAAACCAAGGTCGGCCGGCTCATCAGCCGCATGACCAGTGACGTCGATAACCTGCGCATCGGCGTCCAGGACGTGGCGTTTGTGAGCATGATTCAGTTCGGCACTATGGTGATCTCCGCGCTGCTGATGGCGTATTATGATTGGATGCTTTTCGCCGTGGTGTTGGCGATGGTCCCGGTCCTGTGGTGGCTCATCGAGTATTTCCGAGGCAAGATGATTCTGGCCTATAAACGGGTTCAGGCGAGCTTCAGCCGCGTGACCGCGACGCTGGCCGAATCGGTTCGCGGCATTCGCGTGATCCAGGGGTTCGTGCGCCAGGACGTCAATGGCGGCCTATTTGGCGGGCTGATCCACGACCACTCCCGGAACAACATGGAAGCGGTAAAGCTTTCCGCGGTGTTCCAGCCGCTGCTCGAATTCAACGGTCAGCTATTTCTGGCGGTGCTCTTGGTGGTCGGCGGTTACCGCGCGCTTCACGGGACCATCTCGCTCGAGACTCTGATTCAATTCCTGTTTTTGTCAAACTTGTTTTTCGGTCCGGTGCCGGTGCTGGGCAGGCAATACAACAACGCGCTCACCGCCATGGCCGGCGCCGAGCGGGTGTTCGAATTGTTGGACATGCAGCCGGAATGGTCGGACGATCCCGCCGCCAAAGACCTGCCCGAAATCAAGGGCCGAGTGCAATTTCGCCATCTAAACTTCGAATATGTCCCGGGAGAGCCGGTGCTGCACGACATCAATTTCACCGCAGAGCCGGGTCAAGTCACCGCCCTGGTCGGCCACACCGGCAGTGGAAAAAGCTCGATTATCAAGCTGGTAGCCAAGCTCTACTTACCGACTTCGGGCGAAGTCCTGATCGACGGACACCGGGTTGAGACCATCAGCGGTCTCTCGCTGCACCGCCAGATTGGCACCGTGCCGCAGGATAACTTCCTCTTCAGCGGCACGGTAAGGGAAAACATTCTGCTGGGAAGAACCGCCGCGACAGATGCGGAAGTAGCTCAGGCATTGGACGCTCTCGATGTTCGCGACCTCATCGAGGAGCTCCCCCAGGGCCTCGACACCCAGGTGGGCGAAAAAGGCGTAAACCTCTCGCTCGGTCAACGGCAAATCGTGTGCTTTGCTCGCGCCATGCTGGCGAATCCAAAGATCCTGATCCTGGACGAAGCAACGAGCTCAGTGGATCCGGTTACCGAAGAGCGCCTGCAGAGCGCGCTGATGAAACTCCTCGAAGGGCGCACCAGTTTCGTGATTGCGCATCGATTGAGCACCATCCGTCATGCCCACGCGATCCTGGTGATGGAGCGGGGCCGCATAGCGGAGCGAGGCACCCATGAAGAGCTCTGCCTCCACGGAGGCGTGTATGCCGATCTTTACCGTCAATTCATTGGCGGGTCGGTGCCGGGGGCGGCGGCGTAGCGACGCTTGGAAGAGCTCCCTTTTGGGTGCGGTTCGACCGTCATCATGTCCGCCTATGGCACCGCGGCCTTGTAATGTGCGACGATGCGCGCAGGGCTCAGGGCGTGGTCGTAGATGGCGAGATCATCGAGTTTTCCACTGAACATGGACAGCCCGCCGGGCGCTCCTCCCCACCGAAAGACGATAGGCGTGCTCGGGATGTCGATGAGTGCGTTGAGTTGCTCACCAACCATCATCCCGTCCTGGAAGAGGGACACCGACGTACCGTCGAAAACCGCGGCGATGTGAGCGGCAGTATATACCGCGAACGTATCCGGCGAGTACGCGCCATCCCATCCCAAACCGTCGGAGCGCTCAAACCCAAGGCTGGCCATGAGGTGAAAAAGGCCGTAGGATATTTGCATGGTGTCGGTGCGAATCGATGCGGCGAAGTAGTGTTGGTCGCGATCGTCGGACGCGCGTTGCGCCCACCCTTCGATGGTAAATGGCTGCTTGCCTGAAAAGCCGAAGGCATTGCGAACGTCGAGAAATCCCGTGCCATCGAGTGCGACGGAAGCCAACGATCCCGCGAACAGACCCGCCTGGCCGAAGCTCACGCCGAAGGACGAGCTCGCGGCCGGATAATTACCCATGAAGTCCGCGGCAGTGGCCGATCCGACAGCGTCATCCAGGCGATAATAAGCGATGGGCCCGTCCTTGAGCACTTCGGACGCGTAGGCATCCAACGAGCCACCCGTCCCTCCGCTTCCGCCGATCGACCCAGAGGTCCCTCCGCTTCCACCACCGGCGCCGGTTGTGGCGCCAGACGTCCCGGCACCGCCCGCGTCGGGCGGCGCCCCGCCGGCACTGTTCGTGCCACCTTCGGATCGAACACCGACCAACTCGCGGTCGCTTGGTGCAATCAGGGAACATGCGGCAGTCAGAAGTGGCAAGAGCGTCACCAAACCAACCGAAGCGCTGAACCTCATCTCGAAGACCCGGGGCGGCCGTCCGAAGCTTCCGCGGCGGTCAACGTGCACCGTCGATTGTCGAAACGGCCGCGCCGGACCCACGCCCGAAGAGCTGCGCGCCGTAGGTGGCCGAAATAAGCGCGCCGGACCCACGCTCAAAGACTTGCGCCGCTATTCGCAGGCGGGGACCGACTCCGTGCGCGGAAGTGGGACGCTCGGTGCGGGCGAACGCGAAGGCGGTGGCCGCTCCCAGTGACGCGAGCCCTACCAGCAGTGAGACGTCCGCAATAAGATAGCTCCGGCGCATGCGGTCCGCTTGGTCCTGACTGCAATGCGGGGCACAGGTTTTCTCCATGTCGCGTTGCCGTTCGTACCCATTGAGACCGAAATAGGCCCACGATCCGAGCGCGGCGACCCCGATTGCACCCAGCGCCCAAGTAGCAGCTGGAATTTTCGGCTTCGACGCGGTCGCCCCTCGCTCCGCTCCCGTGGGCTTCGGCGTGCGGAAGTCGGCGGTGACCAGAACATTCTTCCGACCTTCTTCTACCACCACGGAGAGCACTCGGGCCTCTCCACCCGAAGCAACCAGACGCGCTTGGTGTGCCCCGGGGTCAACCGGAAGCGAGCGTCCGTCGATCCTTTCGCTTACTAACTTGCCGTCCAGCTCCACCCGCACCCGCGTTGCTTCTTGCCCCGCGTCGAAGCTCGCGCCAAAAACCACCGTGGGAGTGTTGTTTTCCACGCGCTCGAGCATGCTCGCGCATTCTTTCGATACCACAGGAGGACATTCGGAGGCGCGTGCGCAAGCCAGGAAACTCCTTCTCGCCTCGAGCAGGCGATCTTGTTTTTCGAGCTCTTGTCCTCGAGTGTGTTCTAGAATGCACTGATTTGGGTCAGCCGCAGCGGTGGCGACCAGCAGGGAGATCTCGAAAAAACAAGCTATGAAGAGGGTCGCCCGCCGGATCATCGCTCCCGTCTCCATGTTCGCGCTCGCGTCACTTGAAGCAGTCGGGGTTGAAGCGCTTCACGCCGTTCGGATCAATCGTGTAAGGCGGGTCGCAGCGACTCGGACGCCAACCCGCGCCCGGCTTCGGTTTTCTCGCCTGCACTGCCGGTCGGTGTGCGCTGCTGGTCGCGGCGTCCGGTGCGTCCTCAGCCTTCGCAGCGGCGCTGTCCGGCGGCTGAGGCAACTGAGACGGATTGGCGGACGAGCCCGCCGTGACCGCGCGCTCCTGGGGCAGCTGAGCTCTGGCGCTCGCCGGGTGGGCGGACACTTCGGGGGTGGATAACCGGCTCCGCAGAGCTCGCGGGAACCCGAAGTAAACCGCGCCTCCTAGAATGAGAAGGGCTGCCGTTGAAATGACCATGGCGCGGTTTCGAACCACGCGCCGGCCAGCGACCAGCGCGACGGTCGCCGACAACCTGGTTTGGTCGCTGTCCGCGACAGACCTTGTAACCGGTCCGCTTGCGGTCGTGACCTCACCTGCCGAATCCTCGCCGATGCGCTCGACCGCGGTAACCAGCGCGTGGCGATCCGAAAGTGACTCCGCGATCGTCTGCTCCACCCATTCGCCAACCGCCGGCGCGCGCAACGGTTCGAGAACCCTTTCCAGCGCGCGCG
>DASXTY010000375.1:0-2307 GCA_036505155.1 Polyangiaceae bacterium
GGCGTGCTCCAAAAGGGCGACGAATTCGCCGCGTGGAGCTATTTGGTCACGCCGCGAGGGCGATCGAACACTGGCGCGAAATTACAGAGTCTTGGTGTCCGCGCGCACGCAATCAGCATCAGGTGGTTTTTCCAGGACAGCGCGGCGGCCTGTTGGCGTCGGATCATTTGCCTTACAGGCGGTGGTATTCGCTCGCGGGCGTCTCACACCCGGTGACAGGCGGCCGTCCCACCTGGCATTCGCTGCGCCACACATGCGCCGCATCGCTGGTGTCGGGTCTGTGGGGTGAGCCCTGGCGCCTCGAGGAGGTGCGTGTTCACCTCGGCCACCGCTCGATTGAGGAAACGGAGCGCTATGCGCACCTGTCTCCCGAGGCCCTGCAGGCCAGAGCGGCGCGCACGTCTGCGGAGGTCTGCCAACGCGTTGGCAAAATGGGCTCCCAAGTACTTGAAATCATTCATGCGGGGGTGGATGACGGGAATTGAACCCGCGACTCCTGGAACCACAATCCAGTGCTCTACCACTGAGCTACACCCACCGTGGTGGAGCGTTATCCCTGGCCCAACACGGCGACGGTTACAAGGCCGTCGTAGGCGCTCTCGACCGGACCCCGATTTTCCTCAAGAAAATGGGCGATCCAGAGCGGCGCCGCTGGACTAGAGGTGCCAGTAGCGGTGCTGCGCGGACTCGACCCGGCGGAGCTCGTCGGCGTGGCGATTCGAGATAGGGCCGCTGATTTTTTCAATCGGGGCCTTATCCGCCAACGTCTGCAAGGTTGCATACAAAGAAGCTTCGAGCGCGTCGAGGTCGTAACCGCCCTCCAGCAGGACCGCGACCGGCGCCTTCTCCGGAAGCGTTGCGAGCAGACACTGCAACATCGAAGCGTAACCGCGTTCTGTCAGGTCCATCGATCCCAATGGGTCGCGTCGATGAGCGTCGAACCCAGCGCTCACAATTGCCAGGTCGGGCTGATACTGCTCCACGACGGGGTTTACGATGCGACGAAAAGCCTCCGTGTACACGACGTCCCCGGCGCCCGGCGAAAGCGGGATGTTCACGGTATACCCGGCCCCCTCACCGACGCCCTGCTCGCTGGCGGCCCCGGTGCCGGGGTAGAACGGAAATTGGTGAAGCGAGATGTACAGCACGCCCGGATCGGACCGGAATATCTCTTCGGTACCATTGCCGTGATGCACGTCCCAGTCCACGATGACGACGCGTTCGGCGCCCTGGGCTCTGGCGTGGGCTGCAGCGACCGCCGCATTATTCAGCAAGCAGAAGCCCATAGGGGCTCCTGGACGCGCGTGATGCCCCGGAGGCCGTACCAATGCCAGCCCGAATCGCGCATTTTCGGCGCGTAGGTGGTCCATCAAAGTACAAGCGCCACCTGCAGCACGTCGGGCAGCCGCTATTGAATGTCTTCCAAAAAAAGTGTCGGGATCGAAATAACCGGTGTTGCCTTCGGCTTGAGCAAGTCTTTCGAGGAGTATCGGCTCATGGACCCGTAAAAGCTCGTCATCGCTGGCATCGCGTGGCTCGAGATTCACACTGGATAAAAACGGGGCTGAAGATTTCAAGGCCGCCCGGGCGGCGACCAACCGCTCTGGACGTTCCGGGTGAAGCCCGGGCGCCGCATGCAGGGAAAACAGCGGATCGTCGACTACAATGAGCCGCGTGCTCATGGGAGTGTCATTCTGGAGCTTCGAGTGGTATGCTGACCAGGATCTGGGTTTCCCGGCGCCTGGATCGCAGAGGCGCGAAACCAAGGTCTGACGAAATGCGCTGGAAGATCATTCTCGTGAACGGTGGGATTGTGCTGCTGGTGGGCGTGATCATCTACGTTCTCGTGTCGAGCTCCATGGAGCAAGCTGTGTCCAATCAGACCCAGCGCAAACAGGATGTAGCCCAGGCTGCCCGCACCGCAAACACCCAGCTGGCGCTGGACGCGCTGCGGCTCGAGCGCTGGTTGGACCAGCAGGCGGAAGCTACGGACGTGCGGGGCGTGTTCAGTGCTGGAACCATGGAGGCTCGACGCAAGAGTGCGACCGCCACGGCCAATCGCGTGTTGTCCGCGGCACTGAGCGAGCCGGACTTCGAAAAGACGGCGCCTTCTTTGGTGCTGTTCGTCGACAATCAGGGGATGGCCCTGGGACGCAGCGGGTCTTCGAACTCAGCTTTGATGCGTGGCGATAACCTATTGCAAGTTTACCCGTCTTTGGCCGAGCCGATGACCAAGGGAGGCCCCTCCAGCCATGTGTGGCTGAACCGCGCCCGGCAAGATCAGATGCTGGTGAGCTATGCGCCAAT
>DASXTY010000376.1:0-3957 GCA_036505155.1 Polyangiaceae bacterium
GGCCGGGAGCGGTGTCGGCGGAAGCGGTGTCGGCGGTAGCTCGGGAAGCGGCACGGGTGGCAGCGCGGGTGTGGGCGGAGCTTCGGGAGCGCTCTGCAACGATCCGGATGGGCTTTCCCCCGACACGGCGACCACGGCCACCGGTGCTAATGGCTCGTTTTCTGACCAATGCGACTCCGGGGGTAACCTCATTGAATATTTCTGTGAGGTGGTTTGGGATCCCGGTTGCTTTCCAAATCCCGATCCGAGCTGCCGGCACCTGACCGGCACCGTGCTGCCGCAAAACATCGACTGCGCCGGACTTTGCGTGAACGGAGCGTGCGCGGCGCGTTGCCCCGAGGTGGGAAATACGCTGCAGTATCTGACGGTCGACGCCTCTGGCAATGCCAGCATCAAAAACCTAACCGACGGTTTTAGCTATCAATGCACGTTGATTTTCGACAAAGCGGGGGGCTTCAATTGCAAGACCATAATGAGCGGAGGAGGCGCAACCGTCGTATCGTTGGGGCTCAGCGACTCCTATTGCACCGCCGCTGCACTCGGCAATATTGGCGTGGCCCCCGCCGGTTATTCAACTGAAGAGTGCGCTTACAGCTGCACATTCATTGCGGGGTGAAATCCCGTTAACGCGCGCTGGACGACCGCGATTACGAGTGCCAATCAAGTTCGCGGTGGCGGCCACTTTCCGAGCGGGAATGAGGGCAACCGCCCCCAGCATTGACAGGCGAATCTACCCGCTTCAAACTGGTTAAACCAGTAATCGTTTAGCCGTTAAAACGTAGGAGATTTTCCACGGCTGCTTGGAGGACCCCATGCATCCAACACTGCTCGCGCTCTTGATGGCCATCTGCTCCCTGTGGGTCGTCGCCGGCTGGTTGGCGACGCTCTGGGTGACGCGCAAGAAGCGGTCCTCGCCCCATCCATGTGTCGGATTGACCGTGTTGAAGCCTCTGTGCGGCACCCATGCGGGGTTGGAGGCAAACCTCGAGAGTTTTTATGGGCAGGACCATCCACGGTTCGAGATCATCTTTGGAGCTCGAGATCCGGACGATCCTGCACTTGCCGTGGCTCGTCGGGTTGCGGCGCGGCACGCGGGAACGCCGACCCGGTTTGTGGTCCACGAGCAAGGACGTGACCTAAATCTCAAAGTGAGAAATATTCGCGCAATGTTGCCCCAGGCGCATTATGATCTCATCGTCGTGAGCGATAGCTCCATCAGAGCTCCGCAGCACTACCTACGGGAGCTGGTCGGGATGTATCAATCGCATCGGGCGGACTTGGTGATGAATCTGTTTTCGAGCCCCGATGATCGCACGCTGGGCGCAGCGCTGGAGAGCGTGCAGGAAAGCGGATTCGTCGCGGCGGGAGTGGCGCTGCCCACCCTGCTGGGTCAGGCAGCTGTGGTCGGCAAATCGACGCTTTTCTCGCGGAGTCAGTTTGCCCGCCTGGGTGGCTTCTCCCGGCTTTCCGACTTGCTCGCAGAGGACTTCGTGCTCGGCAAGATCTATCAATACGCGGGCCTCAAGGTTGTGGTTGCGCCGACCGTCCTCCAAAATATCACCGGTCAAGGCTCGGTGCGGGATTTCATCGCACGCCATCTGCGCTGGAGCATGCTCCGCTGGCGCCTAAAACCGGCCGTAACGGCGCTGGAACCCCTGACCCGTCCCCTCACATTGCTGCCCGCTGCGCTGCACTTTTGGGGCTGGCCGGGCTTGGCATGGGCGGTCAGCTTGTGGGTCTTGCGTGATGTTGGCGGGCATCTGGTCTTGCGTGGCGCGCGGCGGGCCTGGTTACCGTTGTTGCTATCACCGGTCTGCGATCTGCTGATGCTGATGGCGTGGGGGTGGGCTGCACTCAAGCGCCACGTGAGCTGGCATGGGACGCGCCTGCGTCTAGGCGCGGGCAGCTTGATTTACCGGGAGCGAGAGCGGAGGTCACGCCCCGCCCCGCACGCCGAAGACGCGCTGGGTGACGTCGTGCTACACACTTTTCGGAAGGAGCTTGCTCATGCCTGCACCATGGTTGACCGGCTTTCGTCTTGTGGTGACGGTAGCGGCGCTGGCCGCAGCAACGGCTTGTGGAGCGTCGGCGAACCTAACGCCGGTCACTGGCCAGGTGCGCAATGAGCAAGTTCGCGTTGAGCTGACCGAGGTGGACGGAAACAACGTCGCGGCCGGCGGCGCGCACGATCTGAACGTGAAATGCGACTTTTCAGGAGCCAAAAGCGGCGAGCAGGTCGAGGTTCACTTCGAAGGCGCATTGCCGGTGGCCGATAAGCCAGTTCCAGTCGACCCGGTGGTGTTGAAGGTCCAGTGATCCGGTTGCGGGCCGGCATCGATGCGAAAAACCGGGCGAAAACCGCTGCGTCCCGCTGGGCGTGGTCACGCTCGTCGCGACCAAGTTAGAATGGTCGGATGGACGCTGCGACCCGTCAGAAAATCTGTCAGCTGGTAGCCGGAATTGTCATCACGGATGACGTTCTAGACGAGAAGGAAGAGGCCTTCGTCGATCGCATGATCAAGAGCTTCGGCATCGACGATCCGTCTCGCGGTACGATTTTTCCTCTCATCGATGGCAAAGAGGCGGCGGCAGAAATCAAACACTTGCCCAAAGAAGCCCAGGACGAAGCGTTTCGCTTGCTCATCGAGGCGGCCTGCGTCGACGGTGAAATCGTCCCCGAAGAACGCGCGTACCTCGATTTGGTTGCGAGCGCTCTGGGTGTCTCGCAAGAAGACTTGGCGAGCCGACTGGCAAGCCAACTTAAACCGCTGAATCGGTAGCCGGCAAAGACTAACATCCGCCATGTTTGGCAGTTGGCTCAAGCGCGCGCCCGAGGTTGCGACCGCCTCACAAGCGGATCCGCTGCACCAGGCAGTTCGTTCTGAGCTCACGGGAGCGGATGACGAGACGATTGTCGTGGTAACGGCGATGGCAGGATTGCTGGGCGCGGTAGCCTACGGGGACCACAGCTACTCGAGTGAAGAGGAGGCCCGGATTCGCGCTGAGCTGGGGCGCGTGCGGGGGATGACCGCTGCCGGCGTCGACACGATATGTGCGGTATTGCGTCGACACATCGTGGAGCTTTCCACGGTTCAAGCCCCCCGCTACACCCGCGTGTTGGTCGAGCTGGCTGACCGCGAGCTACGGCTTCAAGTGCTCGAGCTGCTGGTGGATCTGGCGGCGGCGGACGGCAGCGTCAGCTTGTCGGAGACTAACCTCTTGCGTCAACTTGCCACCTCCCTGGGCCTCGATCAAAGCGACTACAACCAGCTACAGGTCAAACATCGGGAACGACTGGCGGTACTGCGATCGCCGTCCGGCGGATCGGCCTAAACCGAATGTCCGCCGTGCGCTCATGAAGCAAGTCGCTCCGGCCGCCGAACGCAATAAGGGGCCGATCCTGGAGGTGCTGCGAGAGGTGCTACCGGAGTCGGGACTGGTGCTCGAAATTGCCAGCGGGACCGGTCAACACGCGAGTTCTTTCGCCAGCGCGATTCCTTCGCTCGACTGGCAGCCGACTGACATCGACCCTGGCGCGCTGGAAAGTATCCGAGCTTATTGGGTCGAGGCCGCTCTCCCGAATTTGCGCGCGCCCCTGCTTCTGGATGCGTCGAGCAACGACTGGCCGGTCCAAAGTGCGGACGCGATCATAGCCATCAACATGATCCACATCGCGCCCTGGCGAGCGTGTGTCGGGTTGCTCGCGGGCGCCGTGAGGCTGCTTCCATCCGGCGGGCCGCTCGTGCTCTATGGTCCTTACATCGTGGATGGGGACTTCATCGCTCCGAGCAATCGGCAATTCGACGCGAGCTTGCGGGCTCAGAATCCGCAATGGGGGCTGCGCGAGGTCCGGGACGTACAGCGCGCGGCGCTCAGCGCCGGCTTGGCGCTGGATCGAGTCGTGCCGCGACCGGCAAATAATCAGGTGGTGGTTTTTCGGCGTGTCTAGACCAGGTT
>DASXTY010000377.1:0-2077 GCA_036505155.1 Polyangiaceae bacterium
GCATCTTTCTCATGGGGGGAACTCCTTTCGAGAGCAGTGCCGAGTGACCAGTGACGAGTGACCAGTGACAAGTCGCGACCGGAGCCGGTGACTGGCGCTATCGCAGGCTCCGATGCGCACAGTTTACCCCCCGTGGTTGGCTTGTCAAG
This sequence comes from Polyangiaceae bacterium, assembly GCA_036505155.1. Taxonomy (GTDB): domain Bacteria; phylum Myxococcota_A; class Polyangia; order Polyangiales; family Polyangiaceae; genus DASXTY01. Next base: position 150 of record DASXTY010000377.1, read on the forward strand.
CGGAAAGAAGCGATGGTAGTGCTATAGCTTACGGTCATTCTGAGCCCTTCGGCTGCGCTCAGGGTAAATTCCGCGAAGAATCTGCTTTTGAGTAAACGTGCAGATCCTTCGTCGCCCTTCGCCGAGCTCAGGACTCCTCAGGATGACCCTACCGACATATGCGCGGCGGGCGTCAGCGACAGGTCGAGCGCGTCATAATGCACGCCGGGGAGCGTGGCGGGGTGCACGCCGGGGAGCGTCGCGGGCGTTTACAGGTGCATGGAGTCTTGCTTGGAGGGCCGGTCCAGGGGCTGGTCCTGCTCCTGGTGCTGGCGCTCGAATTCCAGGACCTCCGGGGTAACGAAAATCTTGGCGTCGGAGCGGACCGCCAAGGCCATCGCATCGCTGGGACGGGCGTCAATCGTCTCGGTCGCGCCGTCTCTTTCCAGGACCAGATCGGCCAGATAGTTCCCGCCATTGGTCACTTCGCGGATCACGACTTTCTCGACGCGCCAGCCGGTGCGGTCCAGAATGGTCATGACCAGATCGTGCGTCATGGGCCGCGCGGTTTTCTGGTGGCCCAGGGCGCGCGCAATCGCTTCCCCTTCGGTGAGCCCGATCATCATGTGCAAACTGTCCTCGGTGCGGCGCGCGCGCAACGTAATGCTGACTCCGTACGGAGTGGCTTCCATGTCGTCCACGGTAACTTCGACGGCGTCGGCGCGCCGCTGCGCCCGGAGCGGCAAGGCAGCGAGAGCCAGCAGCAAGACGAACGCTGTAAGGCTTGCTCGGCGGAGCGGAACGCCGCGCCCGAACGGGCTCCGCGCGCTGATTCCCCGGCCGCGGTCGAGAATCCTGCTATCGGTGAGCGCCATATGTCCTCCCCATCCGGACCATGCGCCGGACCATGCGAATGACTGGACCTGAATCTCCCCGTCAGATACCTAGCCTATTCTAACGCCAGAACTCCTTGCAGACGCGAGCATTTTCCCGCGGCTGGAATTGCCGCGAATGGGTAGAAAGTACTATTGCCAGGCGGCCCCGTTCATCCGATAATGATCTCGCCAGCCGCAACTTCCCCTGGCGGGCCGGGTTCGATGATATGGGCTGGGGAACCCGCAACCGTGCGAAGGTCCCCAGCGGGACAGCAGATGCTGAAGAAACGACACCAACCGTATCTGTGGCTCGCCCTTGCGGCAGTCCTGGCGATTTCTTTTCTTCCTATGTGGCGGCTTTCTCCGGGCACCGTCTTTGCCCAAAACGAGCAGGGCCAGGAGCCGAGCGGCGAGCCCGACACGGATCCGATTCCCGCCACGCCGGAGCCGGAATGCACCTTCTTTACGAATTATCCGCAATACCTGGCGCTCGGCCCGGAGGCGCTGCAGCGAGTCGGGATACCGGACGCCGCCGCGTACCGCCACATGACCGACGTTTCCGCGGAAACCGCGGAAGTGGCGCGAGCCCTGGCGCCGGTCAGCGGCGCCCGCCCGGCGAGCTTCCCGGTTCCGTGGGTTTCGCGGATTGACTACTACATTTTCTCCACCCTGCAGCAGAAGGGCATCGCTCCCGCGCCACTGACCACCGACGCCGAGTTTCTGCGGCGGGTGACGATTGACCTGACCGGAAGGATTCCCACGCTCGACCAGGTACAACAATTTGTCGCCGACACCGATCCGCAGAAACGCTCCAAGGCTATTGACCGGCTACTCGACTCGCCCGAGTGGGTGGACCGCTGGACGATGTGGCTCGGCGACCTGCTCAAGAACAATTCCGCTTCCGCGCAGATCAACCGCGGCACACCGGGGCGCGACGCGCTCTACCAGTTCATCAAAGAGTCGGTGCAATACAACAAGCCGTACAACCGATTTGTCACCGAGCTGCTCACCGGGAACGGCGACAGCTACGTTTCCGGGCCGGCGGAGTTCATCCTGGGCGGCACGATGAGCATG
>DASXTY010000378.1:0-3880 GCA_036505155.1 Polyangiaceae bacterium
CCGTCCCGTCCATGCGCGCCGCTCTGGACGCGGGTCACCCAGTCTCCGTCTCGAACAAAGAAACCATCGCCGACGGCATCGCGGTTGGCATGGTGGGCGCCGAACCGTTCGAAATAGCCCGCCGCTACTTGGATGACCTGGTGACGGTGGAAGAAGAAGAGATCGCCGAAGCCATCCTGCTGCTCCTGGAAAAAGAAAAAACAGTGGTGGAGGGCGCCGGCGCTGCGCCGCTCGCCGCGCTTCGCCAGTCTCGGCTCCCGGTGTCCGGAAAAACGGTGGCGGTGGTGCTGAGCGGCGGCAACATTGACGTAAACGTCCTTTCCAGGATCATCGAGCGCGGCCTCGAAAAGTCTGGCCGCCTCATGCGGGTGCACGTAAAGCTTCCGGACATCCCTGGCTCGCTGGCTCGACTGCTGAAGATCGTCGCCGAGCACGACGCCAACATCCTCGAAGTCCTGCACGATCGCGCGCCGGCGAGGCTGGAATTCGGACAGTGCGCGGTCGAACTGGTGGCGGAGACGCGTGGCTTCGACCACCGCAATCAGATCCAGCGGGCCATCCAGCAGGATGGCTTCGAGCTCGACCCGCTCAGTTGATCCGGAAATCGCGCCCGGGCGGATTAGCTATGAGTTGCGAGACGGCGCCGCGAAGCGCCTCCACTGCGCTCCGCCATCCCTGAGGAAATCCCGATAACCAAAGGTCCAAATGTTCTTCGTCATCGGTGGAAACCCGGCTCACGCTCACGAGCGGACTTACGAGCTCTGTGAGATGCCGGAAGCTCCGGCTCCGCGCTAGCTTGGGAAGTTTCGCCAGATCCACCACCAGCCGGTCATCGGCCGCATCCACCAGCGCCGCCGGGCGCTTGGGCATGAACGCTACCAAGTTTCCCGGCTTGCTCAGATCGAGCGCTCCCGACTTTACCAGCGCGGCGAGCGGAGTATCCGAATCGGGGTCGAGCAGCCTTAGGGCGACCTCGCTCAGTCGAAGCTCGAGGCTCAGTGTTTCCGGGCCGAAGGTCACGCCTTCGACATACAGAACCGCCGATACTTCCAGGTCGGTCCCCATCACCTTCAGGGTGGCGGTGCAGCGCAAGCCCGGAGGAACCGCTTCGAGCGCTACCTGCTTCGGCGCTTTTGGTCCAGTGGCATGCTTCAAGAGCCATCGGAGCGCGTCCAATGGAACCCCAAAACGCAGCCTTACCGCGTTCTTTGCGGCTCGCACCAGCTCACCGGGATGCTCTCGCAGGTAGCCGGCCGCTCCGACCAGCATGGCCTTCGGGTCGCGCATGGTGGCGTATACCTACACGCCACATGGTAACCCGCGCAACGTCAAACATGCGCGGGGGCGAGGCAGCGTCTAAAATCCACGGTAGCTCATGTTTCAGCATCGCGACGTCCCGCCGGAAAACGTGCATGCAACGCTTCGGCGTCATCTCTTGTTCGATGGCTACCCCATCGTGGTGGACCTGGAAAACAGCGCGGGATCACGGGTGCGCGACGCCGTCACGGGTAAAGAGTACCTGGATTTCTTCAGCTTCTACGCCTCGAATCCGCTGGGCTTCAACCACCCCGGCATGCGCGAGCCCGAAATTCAGAACCGGCTCGCACGCGCCGCCACCACCAAGGTCTCCAATGCGGATTATTGCACCGCCTACTTTGCCGAATTCGTGGACACGTTGTCCCAAACCGCCGCGCCCCCGGATTTCCCCCACTACTTCTTCATCGACGGAGGGGCGCTTGCGGTCGAAAATGCCCTCAAAGCTGGCTTCGATTGGAAGATCCGTTTGAACCTCGGGCGCGGCAGGGGCGAGCTCGGTTCGCGTGTGGTGCACCTGGAGCACGCATTTCACGGCCGGTCCGGCTACACGCTCAGCTTGACCAACACTGACCCGGTAAAGACCAACTACTTTCCCAAGTTCGACTGGCCGCGGATTCCTTGCCCGGCTGTCACCTTCCCACTGGACGGCAACCATTTGACCCGGGTCCAGGAAGCGGAGCAGCTTTCCATCGCCGCTGCCGAGCGCGCCTTCGACCAGCATTCGGACGACATTGCGGCCATTCTGGTGGAACCCATCCAGGGCGAAGGCGGCGACAACCATTTTCGTCCCGAATTCTTGCGCGAGTTAAGGCGCTTGGCGGACGAACGGGAGGCGCTGCTCATCTATGATGAAGTGCAGACCGGGCTTGGCATCACGGGCCAATGGTGGGCGTATCAGCACCACGGAATCGCGCCGGATATCCTCTGCTTCGCCAAGAAAATGCAAGTTGGCGGGATCTTCGCCGCTCGACGTGTCGACCAAGTGGAGAGCAATGTCTTTACCACGCCCGGCCGGATCAGCAGCACCTGGGGAGGTTCGCTGGTCGACATGGTGCGCTGCACGCGCATCTTGGAGATCATCGTGGCGGAAGGCCTGTTGGACAACGCCGCGGCGCGTGGCTCGGAGCTGCTCGCCGGCCTACGGCGCATCGAACAGCGCTACCAGGGCTCAGTCACCAACGCGCGCGGGCTCGGGCTCATGTGCGCTCTGGATCTTCCAACCGAAGAGCTTCGCAATCGAGTAGTCCGGCAGTGCTTCAACGACGGCATGATCGTATTGCCCAGCGGGCGGCGCGCCGTGCGCTTCCGGCCTTCGCTCACGGTTGAGCCTCACATAATTGACGAAGGCATCGAGCGACTCGAGCGCTCGATTGCGAAAACACTCGGCTAGTGTAGGCTGTTGTCATCCGAGACCACCTCAACGGCAAAGTAAGCCTCATCACCGGCGCTTCGCGTGCCTTAGGAGCCGAGATCGCGCGGACCATGGCGCGCTATGGTGCAGAGGTAATCGTAAACTATCACCACTCGCGGGATGCCGCGCTCGCGCTCTGTAATGAGCTCGCCGCTGGCGGCGGGAAAGCCCGTGCGATTCAAGCAGACGTTACCCGTCCAGACGAGGTCGAGCGCTTGGTATCTGAGTCCGGCACGGTCGACATCCTGGTGAATAACGTGGGCCCGTACGCGGACGCACCGTGGCTCGACCTCACGCTGGCCGACTTTGACCGCATCCTCGAGGGAAACCTGCGGTCCACCTTCATGATGAGTAGGGCCGCCGGCACCTTGATGAAACGGCGGGGCCGCGGCCACATCGTCAATATCACCGCCACCGACGTCTTTCACCGGAGCCACTCGGTCTATGGTCTTGCCAAAAGCGCCCTGGTCCATCTGACCGAGGGCATGGCGCTCGAGCTGGCGCCGGAAGTCTGCGTGAACGCGGTGGCTCCGGACCTGATCGCCGATAACGAAGACATGCCGGATGAGCTCCCCGGGCGCGCTATCTCGGCGACACCATTGGGAAAACTGATCAGCCGCGCCGAGATCGCCGAAGTGGTGTGTCTACTGTGCACGCCCGCATTCGCTATGATGACCGGGCGAACCATCATCTTGGACGGAGGGCGAACCATTCCACGCGTGGCGCTGGGCAAGGGAGACTAGTGCTGCGCGCCCGAAGTTCCTTCGGGGTTGCTCCCAACCGCGGCACAGCACCCACGGTGAAGCGCTGCTACAGCAGCCTCAACCATCCAGCGCGCGAGAACGTGGCGCAACCCGTGCGCCATCATGGCATCTTGCCACTTGACCGCCCTATCCCTCAGTGTGCTTGAACTCTAGCTCTCGAACACCCAAGGCCTGGAGTATTGCGCGTTCGACCGGACAGATTGGCCGGTCCGGCTCCTCTCGCAAGCGCAAGGGGGCACGAAAACTTACGTGCTCGTTGGTGATGATGCGAGGCCGACCGGAAGGATTGTCGGATCCGCCATGTAAGAGGAAAGGATGCAGGAAAGCGACATCGCCACACTGCCCGGTTAGCTCATCGAATCGATGACACTCGGAAGCGAGATCGCCA
>DASXTY010000379.1:0-2517 GCA_036505155.1 Polyangiaceae bacterium
CTAAGGCGGCCGCGAAGCGGCCGGGGGGGAGGACTCCGCGCCAGCCGAGCGCCAGCGGAGGGGGCGCTGCCGCGCCCCACACGATAGACTAGAGCGCGTTTCGCGCGCGAAGCGCGCGCCCTCGGCATTGCGTCACACGCAATTGAAACGCGCTCTAGGCACTTACGGAGACACCGCTTCGAGTCGGTGGCCGAGTCGACTCAAGGCGCCTTCCACCATTGCTCGATCGCGTTTGCTGAGCGCGCCGGCGCCGACGCGATGCAGCGCAAAGCGCAACACCGCCGCTTCGATGTCGCTGAGCGCCACGGTTCGCGAATAGCTGAGGTCCTGTATTCGATATCGCAAGAGGACTTGTCCGTCGTCGAGCACTTGCTCGCCGATCAGCGTAGCTTTCGACCGGCCCCGGCCTAAGAGCTGACGCACCACCCCACGGACGCGCGCTGCGCGGCGGCGGACCGACGCCCCACCCGGCTGCTGGTACAACCAAAAAAAGCGATTGCGTGAAAATGTCTGGGGCGCCAGGACCAAGGCGCAAAGCAGTGCGTCAAGGTCCACCTTTCGCTCGCGCGAACCAGGCTGGAAATCGGGACGAGCGGAGCGCCCCATCAGTTCTTGTCGAGCTCGGCTGCCTGATGCCACGCACCTACAGTCTCGAGCAGTTCATCCAAGTCACCCTCCATCACCAAGTCGAGTTTGTACAGGGTGACCGGGACGCGGTGGTCGGTGATGCGGTTTTGTGGGAAATTGTAGGTTCGGATCTTTTCCGAGCGATCGCCGCCCTTGACCATGCTGCGTCGTTCGTCGCGGATGGCCTGAGCCTGCTTTTGACGTTCTCTCTCCAGCAAGCGACTGCGCAGGATCTTCATCGCTCGCGAGCGATTTTTGATTTGGCTGCGCTCGTCCTGACAGCGCACCACGAGCCCGGTGGGAAGGTGCGTCACCTGCACCGAGCTGTTCGTGGTGTTGACGCCTTGACCGCCCGGCCCGCCCGAAGCTGCGATATCGAAGCGTAGGTCGGCTTCATTGAGCTGGAAGTCTACCTCATCGGCTTCCGGCAGCACCGCCACCGTGGCGGTGGAAGTGTGCACACGACCTTGCGCCTCGGTCTGGGGGACGCGCTGCACGCGATGAACCCCGCCTTCGTGTTTCAGGCGCGAGAAGATGCGCTGGCCGCTGACCAAGGCAATGATTTCCTTGAACCCGCCCGCCGACGCATCGCTCTGGCTCAGGACTTCCAACTTCCACCCTCGCCTCTCGGCATATTTCGCGTACATCCGAAACAGGTTTGCGGCAAACAGCGCCGCCTCCTCACCCCCGGTACCGGCTCGGATTTCGAGCAGCGTGTTCTTTTCGTCGTTGGGGTCCTTGGGTAGGAGGAGGAACTGTATTTGCTTCTCGATCTTTTCGACTTGCGCCTGGAGCCCGGGTAGCTCACCGCGCGCGATCTCTCCGAGCTCCGGATCGTCAAGCGCCAGAGTATCTTCGACGATTTGTTTGGTGAGGCTTCGCCACTGCACAAAGGCTAGAACCAGCGGAGAAATCTGGCTTCGCTCTCGGTTGAGCTGATTGAGTTGCGCCAGGTCGCGAAGTACTTCCGGCTCGCACAGCAACCGATCGATTTCGTCGCTGCGGCGCACAACCGCCTCAAGTCTTTCGACGGGGATCATCTCAATCAGTAAAAATGATCACCGCGCGACCGTCGCGCGGCGGAAACGCCCGCGTCACCTACCGATTCGCTGTGCGTATTTGCGGCGGAACCGGTCGACGCGACCCTGGGTGTCCACGAGCCGCTGCCTGCCGGTATAGAAGGGATGACACGCCCCGCACACGTCCACCGTGAGCTCGGCCAGCGTTGAGCGTGTCTCGAAGCTATTGCCGCACGCACAGGTTACTTTGACGACTTGGTATTTGGGGTGAATCCCGTCTTTCATGGCTGCAAGCTCTGCCTCGCGTCGCTTTCGCGGACACAAGAACCTAATCGCCGGCTCAACTCGATTCAAGCCCTCGCGCCATTTTTCGGCCTTAACCGGGTGCGACCTGCAGCGGCGCGTCCGCCGAAAAAACCCTTTGCTTTCCGGTACTTAGGAGCGAAGCCAAGAGCCTGCGCCTAACTTGACTCACCTTGTTTTGTGGCCCATAGCTGAACCAGATGCCCACGCGCCGAGAAGCTCTGAAGCGCCTTGCGACCACGGGCGCCGTTTTGGGAGGAGCGGCGGCGGCAACCCGGTTTGCCTTCGACCGCGGCGGATTCGGGCTCGATGCACCATTGGGAGAGCGCGTGGTGCGCGACTTTCGCATCTCGGGAGGGGAGGGCCGCTCAGCGTCCGCCCCGGCAGCGGCGGGCTCGGCCACACAGATGGCCATCGCAAAAAGCAGCACCGATCCCGCCGTTCTCACCCGGCGCGCGGTGGAAGCGCTCGGGGGAATGCGACGCTTCGTGAGCAATGGGGACGTCGTCGCGATAAAGCCCAATATCGGCTGGGACCGTATGCCGGTGCACGCCGCGAACACCAACCC
>DASXTY010000380.1:0-2472 GCA_036505155.1 Polyangiaceae bacterium
GTTCGAGCTGTTCGGCAAAGTGCGGCTGATCGAAAACCAACCCGGCATCCATTGGCCTTGGCTCAAGATGGGCCCGTTCGCGCCGCTGGTCTCGTTCTTCGGCAAAAAGCGGGTGGTCGATCTGCGACTCGACCAAACGTATCTGCGCAGCCAGCCCGTCAACTCCGAAGAGGGCGCACCGATGGGCATCGGCGTCTGGTGCGAAATGTTCGTCAGCGACCCACTCGCCTACCTGTACAAAAACTGGGATCCAGTCGGTTCGCTGCGAGCCAACGTCTCCAACGCGACGGTGCGCTGTTTGAGCAACATGAAGCTGTCTGAAATGCTCGAGACGCGCCACGCGATGAGCCAAATGGTACGCGAAGAAGTGTCGCTCAAATCACGCGAGTGGGGCTACATGCTGGGCAGCACCTACATCCGCAAAGTGCACTTTCGCGATTTAGGGATGATTTCACAGATCGAACAAAAGGTAGTCAACCGCCTGCGCCAGGTGACCGCCGCCATTCAACAGGACGGCACCAACCGCGTGAACGTGATCCGCTCCACGGCAGAACGCCAAGCGGCGGTTGCGTTCGCGCAGGCGGCGGCAACCAGGCCACAGATCGTCGGCGCAGCACTGGCCGAAATCGCCAAAGATCCGCTGATCGCCAGCGCCTTGTTCGAGCTACTGGAGACGCAAAACTTGCTGCAAAGCCCGAACCTGGAAGTGAGCGTCTTGCCCAAGGGAACGCAATTCGTGGCGGCGATTCCCGGCCTGAGCGGGCATCCGGCGCGCTGAATCAATTGGCGCGGGCCGGCGCGCTCGTCGCGCCTGCGTTTTCACGCGCGCGCGCTAGCGAGCATCCGCTTCAACTCGCCACTTTCGACGAGCGGCACCAGATCTTCGAAGCCGCCGATCAACACGCCGTCGACGAAGATCATGGGAAACGTGGGCCAACCTGTCCACATCTTGAGCACCAAGCGCTTTCGCCACTCACTCAAGTAGCTGCCGATCCCGAGATATTCATAGGCGATGCCTTGGCTATCGAGCAAGCGGCGCGCCTTCTTGGGAAAGGGGTTCTGCGTCATCCCCACCACCACCACGCGGTGCGCGGCGATCAGTGTTTTGACCTGATCGACCTGCTCCTTTCGGTAGTTGGCGATCTTTTCGCCAATGCTCGGGTGGACCTTGGCCTCGGGAAAAACTTCGCGCATGGGCATGGCTAGCATATGGTTATCCGGCTTACGTGGCCGGGCGCCAAGAGGTTTCTCGGGCTGGTCGGGGGTCCCAATTCAGCGCTTGCCGTACTCCGTAAAAACGAAATCCGTCGACGCCGCGAGTTGATGACACTCGTAACCGCACTTGGCGTCATTCGCTTGCGGCGGCTTTCCCGCCAACGTGCCGGGCTTGAACGAATCCGACGCCGCGTCGTAGTCGAATACGCCATAACCCCAGCCACCGCTGTCCGCGAACCGCTTGCTGTCCTTGACCATGAAGTCTATGTTGAGGAGCGCTCCCGGCACGGTGGCGTCGGGGAAATATTGGCTTTTCTTCGGCTTCCAATGAACCTTAGCCATCTTTGCCCCATCCGGCACCGACTTGCCGTTGGCGGGGATGCCAGCCTTATAAGCGTTGATCATCGCAGGATTGCCCATGATCACCGCGACCGCCTTGTCGTTGCTGCTCATCGAGATCGCTTGCCATGCTTCGTATCCCCTGAACTCGGACATGGCGAGACCGCCCGGCACCTTGGCACTGTATTTGTCCTGCGCGGAAGTGGCCAGGCCCGCGAACAGGGCCAGCCCAACAGTCACGACTCCGATGGTCAGCATGCTCTTGCGATTCATTGCAGCGGCTCCTTGCCCTTCAACCTGTCGAGCCCCATCGCTCACGTCGACTAGACGAAGGTATTAGTCGTGCACCCGCTTCCCAAGCGCCAACGGCAGCGGGAGACCGAGTCCGGCTGCGTGAGCGCTCTCGACGTCGGGAGTGACGGCTTCGAGAGGCGGCAAGGAAGGGTCGTCGAGGCGTAGAGCAGCGGGTGGTTCTGGGGCCGTCGCCGAGGAGTGTTTGAGTCCGAATCCGAATCCGAATCCGAATCCGAAGCGAACGCGTCATTGGGGCAAAGCTGCGGGCAAAGCTGCGGGCGAAGCTGCGGGCAAAGCTGACCCATCTTGAGCAGGCTCCGACACGGATCGAGGTTCGAGCGGTGTGAGGTCCCCAGAGTGGTCGAGCCATGCTAGACCGCGTTCGCCTTGTCACTCCTGGAAGTCGCCAATCTGAGTTTTGGGTACAGCAGCGAACGTCTGTTTCAAGGCGTGAGCTTTCGGCTAGAGCTCGGCGAGCGCGCCGGGTTGGTTGCCCCGAACGGTGCCGGCAAGAGCACGCTGCTGCGTGTGATCGCGGGTGAGCTGGACGCCGACGAGGGCACGCTCACGCTCAAGAAGGGCGCGACGCTCGGCTACTACCGGCAGGGCCACGAGACCCGCGCC
>DASXTY010000381.1:0-5313 GCA_036505155.1 Polyangiaceae bacterium
CGGACATGTACCCCACGCAAATCTCCTGGTTGCGACCGAAGCTCCCCGCCGGCACGCTGCTGTAAACGCGATCGGCCAGCCAGGCTCGCCCCTTGGCTTCCGCTTTGATGATGGCCGACGCATGCACTCCGGTAGCGGTGCGAAACGCGTCGCGCCCCACCAGAGGGTAATTCACTGGGATTTGCCAGCCGGTGACCGCTGCCACAACTCGGCAATATTCCAGGAGCTCAGACAGATCACGGCCGCCGAGCGATCCGGCGAGCTTCCAGTTCAACAAAACCAGCTCCGTGGGGCAGTTGCCGGCGCGCTCTCCGATTCCGAGCGCGGTGGTGTGCGCGCGATTCGCGCCCGCTTCCAACGCGGTCAGGGTATTGATGAGCGCCATCCCGCGGTCGTTGTGTCCGTGCCAATCGATGCCGATGCTGGGATTCGTCCCTTGGACCACATCGCGCGTGAATTGAACCAGGTTTCGGACTCCATCCGGGGTAACGTGACCGACCGTATCGCACAGGCAGATTCTGGACGCACCGTGCTCGACCGCCAGTCGAAACAGGTCAGCTAGCACCTCGGGTCGGGCGCGCGACGCATCTTCCGCTACATAAGTGGTGGAAAGCCCCCCGCGCACCGCCAACTCGATGGCTTGGACGCTGTAGCGACGAATTTGCTCCAGGTCCCAATCCTCCGCCAGGGCTCGAATGGGGCTCGTGCCCACGAAAAGATATGCGGTGAGCTTCATCCCGGCGCGCTGGGAAAGGTCGATGATCGGCTCGACGTCGCTCACCAACGTACGCCCTGAAACGACCAAGTTGAGTCCGAGGTTTTTAGCTTGCACCTCCTTGCACAATCGCAAGCACTCCTGGAATGATCGCTGTGAAATCGAGGGGAGACCCAGCACCGCGTAATTGACACCGATTTGGTGCATGAGCTCTAAAATGCGGACCTTTTCGGGAACCGTCGGCATGCGCACGGAGGGGTTTTGGAGCCCGTCGCGTAAGGTTTCGTCCAAAAGCTCCACCTCCGGCGTGACCCGGTCGCGCGCCCCGTTTTGGTTCCAATCGTGGATCAACTCGGCGGTCTCGAGGTCCGCTCTGGATGCCATGCCCCGAGTATAGTGTTCGCGGGACAAAAGGAGCCAGCGGAAGCATCCGAGGTGAATCCACAGCGCCGCCGTGCGCGGTACAGAGCCAAATTGAGCTATACTCGCGCCGAGCAATGAGCAGCGCGGCCATCCGACAAGTCATCCGGACTCGATTGCGCGACGAAATTGGGCGCATCGACAAGGATGCTCCGGCCCGGGTCGCTCTGGCCTATCCGTCCCCGTACCACGTCGCGATGAGCTCGCTCGGCTATCAATGGATGTATCGGTTCATCCAGAACCTTCCGGGCGTGATGTGTGAGCGCGTCTTTGCTCCCGATGACGACCAGGCCCGGTGGCCAAGACCGGTCACTTACGAGAGCTTTCGCGATTTGGCTGAGTTTCCCGTGGTCGCTTTCAGCGTGGCGTATGAGCTCGAAATTGCCGGACTGATCCGGATGTTGGAAGCTTCCGGTATCGGGGCCCTGCGCTGCGGTCGCAGCCAGCGGGCGCCGGTGGTCTTGGCTGGAGGACCGCTCACATTTTCTAACCCGCTTCCATTGGCGCCATTTGTGGACGCGGTGGTCATGGGAGAAGCGGAGGACATCATTGCTTTCGCGCTCGAGACCGCCTGCTCCGCGCCGACTCGTGCTAAAGCCCTGGACGAGCTCGCCCGGCATCCGAACATTTTCGTTCCCGCTCTGCACGGGACGCGCTTGCCCCCCATTGCCGCCTGCCAAGACGGCCAGCTCCCCGCGAAGAGCGCCATCGTCACGCCGCACACCGAGCTCAGCGGAATGTTTCTGGTTGAGACGGAACGCGGGTGCTCGCGGGGCTGTGCCTATTGTGTCATGCGACGCACCACCAACGGCGGGATGCGGCTGGTTCCCCAAGAAGTGATTCTGGGAGCGGTTCCTGCGAACACCCGTCGCGTCGGCTTAGTGGGCGCCGCCGTGAGCGATCATCCCCGGATTGTCGACATTGTCCGCGCGCTGGCGGAGCGGGGCTGCGAAGTGGGCTTGAGCAGCTTGCGGCCCGACCGGCTCAAAGAGGAGTTTGTGGCGGCGCTCAAGCTGGGCGGCTATAAGACGCTCACCACGGCTCTCGACGGGGCGAGCCAGCGCTTGCGCGACCTCATCCAACGGCGCGGCCGCGAGCAGCACTATCTCGACGCTGCCGAACGCGCTCGTCGGCACGGAATGAAGCGAGTCAAGCTTTACCTGATGCTCGGGCTCCCCGGGGAGGGCGACGCGGACGTGGATGAGTGCGTGCGGCTGGTCACCGAGCTCTCGCGCATCGTTCCCGTCGCCATCGGGGTTTCACCCTTTTGCTCCAAGCGCAACACGCCGCTCGATCGCATGCCGTATGCGGGAGTGGATCTCGTCCGTTCCCGGCTCCACCGGCTGCGCACCGGTCTCAAGGGCCGGGCGGAGGTGCGCTCGACTAGCGCTCGCTGGGCGTGGGTCGAACACGTGCTCGCCCAAGGAGGCGAGCCAGAAGCTCTGGCGGTCTTCGAGGCGGTCGCCGCCGGAGGCCGCTTCAGCGATTACCGCCGTGCCTTTGCGCGTCTGGGGCACAATCCAAGCGGCGACGGCTACTCGACCGCGACCATTCCGGCGCTGGCGAGCACTTCGAGACGTCGGCTGAACGTGGTGTTGAGCGCGGTGTAGGCTACGCCGCGTGAAGGCTCCTCAGCTAGCTCAGGCTCTCTTCGCAGTGGTTGCCGCCTTGGCGGTGTATTCGTTCGTTTCCACCGCCCGCGATTCGGAGCGCAGGCGGGTCTGCATGCCGCTTTGCGCGATGCGCCCAAACTACGCCGCTCAGAACCGACTGGCGCCGGATTTTGACTTACCTTCTATCGACGGCAAGCGGCGCCGGCGCTCGGATTATGCCGGCAAGGTGTTGATCTTGAATTTTTGGACCAAGAGCTGCCCGCCCTGCCTGGAAGAGATGCCGTCGCTCGCCGAGCTTGCGAAGATTCTGCGCGAGCACCCGGGGATCGAGCTGGTTTCGATTTGCACCGACGATACCGCCGAAGAAATTCGCGGGACCCTCCAATCGGTGCTGGGCGGCCAAGCGCCGTTCCCGGTACTGATTGACCCGGACGCAAAGGTGGTAACCGGAAAATATGGCACGCGCATGTATCCGGAAACCTGGTTCATCGATGGACAAGGGGTAATCCGCGCGCGCTTCGACGGCGTCCGGGATTGGGCGAGCCCGCTCACCGTGAATTTCGCCGAAACTTTGAAGAGTGCGAACACCTGCGAAATTCAGTTTTCAGGCGCCAGCCCCTTCGGTCCATTGGCGGGGCTCTGCGACGAAATTGGCGCGGCGGGATGAACCCGCGCCGCGCCCTCGACTATTCGCCAGTCGGTGCGATACGGAAATCCAGCACTGTTGCGTCGCTGCTGAGCCTGTCGGACAACCGCGTCAGATTTGCCGGATCCAGCGTGCGCAGCACCATGCGATATTCGAAATGGGCGCCGTCCCCGCGCAGCCCGTAACTGAGGTTGTGCAGCGAGAGACCATGATCGGTCACGAGCTTCCGCAGCTCGGCTACCGACATGACCGCACCGCGATGAAAGCACACCATGAAGTTCGCGTAGGACTCGGACGGCAGCCGCGCCTCAATCCAGCGAAACAGCGATAGCGTTCCCAGCGTGAGAGCGGTCCCCGCGGCGGCAGCGAAGTAGAAGCCGATGCCGGTGAGGATGCCAAGCGCCGCAGTGACCCAGATGGAGGCGGCGGTGGTCAGTCCCCGCACACTGAGCCCTTCCTTCATGATGGCGCCGGCACCGACGAAACCAATTCCGGTCATGATTCCCTGCGCCATGCGGGTCGGATCGATGACGGTGCGTGAAAAAGAGGTTTGCAAAAACCATTGTGACTCGTACACCGTAACCAGCATGAGCAGGCAGGAGGCGAGACAAACCAGCGCGTGCGTCCGAAACCCCGCGGGGCGGCCACGATGGCTTCGCTCCAGGCCGATCAGGCCACCCGCCGCGAGCGCGGCGAGCAGGCGAACGGATATTGCCACGTACTCGTGCAGCATGCGCTCACTATTACACGACTCCTCCCGCTTCCGCCGACTCCGCCGTTAACCGGTTGAGCCCTTATCACCCAGGCTTTGCTCCAGCGCCGCAAGCCTGCGCTCGAGGTCGATTCGGGCCTCGCGTTCGCGCTCCTTCTCAGCGCGCTCGCGTTCCTTTTCGGCGCGCTCGCGTTCCTTTTCAGCGCGCTCGTGTTCCTTTTCGGCCTGTTCCCGTTCTTTTTCAGTCCGTTCGTATTCCTCCCTGGTGAGCCAGCGCCGGGAGCCCGCGCGGTTATCGGCGAGCTCAAGCAAATTGCCGTTGGCGATGAGCCACGCTTCGAGCGTTTCGCTCCAAGCTGGGCCGGGCCCAGCGTATTGGCGTTCGAAGACGCCGAGCTCATCTCGACGCCATATTTGAATGAGCACCGGGCCGCCGAACGCTTTTGGGCCAGCGAGAAATGGGTCGAACACAACCAGCTCCGGGGCGCCGAAAGCTGCATAACGCTCGTGGACGGCCACGTAGTCCTTGTAGGGGTGACCCTGACTCACCACTTCCAGACAAAAGGTCGGCGCCGTATGACCAAACTTCCACAGGCGCAAGCTGGTCAGTTCGAGAACCTCGGGAGGCGGTGGATCCAGCAGGCACACATCTGGGTCCACTCCAACCGAGGGCTTACTCTCCAGCCACCTCACCGCCAGGTTTCTTGCCACGAACAGGGGCCGTTGAGCCCGCGACGCCCAGAAGCTCAGGACCGAGCAAAAGTGATCCGCGGTGAGCGTGTGTGGAATCGACTCCGGCACGGGCCAGTTCTCCGGGATGGTCCACTCATCCACACTGGCCCGCACTGCATAGCGGAGTTGGATCTGTGCCGCCTGCGTCACGACGCCCAGTGTAGCCTGCATGGGACCGCTCGACGAGAGTGCAGCTTCCATGCCGTAGGAACGCTGCATTGGTGACCGCGCGGCGGCGCTTTGGTGGCTGGCATCCGACTGGCCGCCGGTGGCGGTCCGCCGCTGGTGCACCCAAAAGCGGGTCTGCCGCGCCGCTTTGGCGGATTCCTCGCTCACAAACAGGAAGGCACGGGAGCGCTCGAGCAGGTGCGCGCAGTGCCGGACTCGATTATGCAGTAAGCCCCATTTCTGTAGCGCATCTCAGGGCGCCCAAGTCGGCGATCTGCGACAAGGTGAGCGCAGTGTTAAGAATCAG
>DASXTY010000382.1:0-3988 GCA_036505155.1 Polyangiaceae bacterium
GGTCTCAAAAGTGGATTCGTCCATCGAGCACATCGAGGCGCGCCCGCGCCCGCCGCAACCCTCGAGTCGCACGGTCCTTTCGACGGGCGTCAAGTTACCGAGCAATACGACCCTGCGGTCACCGGACTCGAAGGCAACCGCCTGCACGCTTTGGCCATCCGCCGGTGTGGCGCTCAGCATGGGACAACCTGCGCCCGCTGCGACCGCTGCCAGCGCGTGGTACGCAGGGTAGACGCTTCGGTGCCGCCAGAAAGACTGCGCAGAATTGAGCGTCTCGCGATGCACGATCCCAAAGTCGCCCGTGGGCGCCGCCAGGCTGACCCCATCGACCCCGCCCCGAGCGGCGTGTGCAAGGTATCCGAGATACCATGCTGCGCCAAACAGACCCCGCTGCCGCGGATCCCTCCGAGCCATGGCGATGCGTCGGTATTCGGGATTCTCGGCGGGCGCTGCGCCGTGGGGATTCTCCCGCATGCCGATCGCGCTCGGCCCGATCCAATATGCTGTCCGGCCGATGAAGGAGCGCGTCGAACCGATAATCCCCGGCAGGCAGTCGAGGGTCTCCATCACACTGCGGTCGTCAGCTGCGTGCACGACACCGCACGTTGTGTGGGTAACGAAGTCGAGCTCGCGTGTCGGCGGTCGCTTGCGGTTGAGCTCCGTGAAATAATGGAACGTTCCTCCGCCGAGCGGGATGCCCGGGAACGCTCCGCGCGCAGCGCTGTAAATCTCGTCGAGCGAGGGGGCTTGTGGGCGAATTTCAGCTTGGTGACCTTGCTGCGAAAAAGGGGCCGGGAAAACTTGGATTGCGGCGAGTCGCAGGTCACCAGCGCGGACCCAACGCGCGAGGTTTCCGAGCTCTTCCTCTGGGCCCTTGTCAGGGGGCAATACCACGTCGAGAACGATCTCTGCACCCGTCTTCTCACCGAGGAGCTTGAGCTGCTCGCAGGCTCGGCCGTTGAGCTCGCTGCGCAAGTCGACTCGGCACACGAGCATTTGAAACGAAGCCTGGCGAATCTCCGTCGCTACCTCCAACGCCTCTTCGACCTCTTCGGGCAAGACGCCGAGCCCTACTCGAGGCACTCGGCCGCACACATCGCCAATCCTCACGAAATCCTCGGCACCCTCAAGGCGTGCACTCACCCGAGTGTTTTCGGACAGAGCTCCGCCCTGCGCCGCTTGCCAGGTGACGGAGACGCTCACCGCCTGACGGCTTCGATGCCCGGCACTCAGGACATGCGGTCTCGGGAGTGACAGGGGCCTCACGTAAGTCTTGAACGAAGCATCCGTCCAATTCCGCTGGTCCTCCATTTCGAAGGTCTCGCCCTCTATGCTGCAGCAGAGCTCGAGCCCTGGAGCTGCTCTATAACACAGCGCGCGGATGTCTAAAAACGGTTGCTCCGGAGCGATCAGCTCTGGAAAAAATCCGGTCTCAAGTCGGCCGTCCATGTGCGTCACCTCGACGCTGCTTCCCGCGGCCGACTGCGGATGCAGCACGACAAAACCGGTTCGGTTCGTCACAAAGTCGGTGAGTGCTTCCACCTCGGCCTCGAAGCGCAAGCTGCCATCAGCACGGCCTATGATGGTTGCAGAGTAACGGAGCTCTTGTTTGCGGTTGGCGCACGCGGCCGTGTAACGCACGCGAAACTCGTCTGGTGATTCACCGAGCTCGATGTCAAAAATCCTCGCATCACACGTCCCCCAATTTTCGTCGCGAACCAAAAATGCAATCCCGCGCAGGACCTCCACTCCTGCGAGCTTGAGATATCTCAACCGTCCCGCTTCGAGCTCGGCGGAGAGCGGTCCAGCCACCAACTTCTGAAACGAGCTCGGGGGCTCGTCTGTGCCAAAGAGCTTCGTCAGTTTCGACGGGGAATCAGCCACGGCTCAGTAGAGGATCGGGGGAACCACAACCCGGAACATGTCCCACGCCGGGGTATGGTTCGACTCATCCGGGGGCTGATTCCACAGATAGAACGCGGGATAAGTGCTGATCTGGCCGTCTTGTACGACAACCCCCGCCACGAAAAGCTGCGGCCGGCCAGTCCGCTTGGAGGAGAACGTCAGCCAATAAAAGGCGCGGTTTCCGACGCTGGCTGTCTCCGGCGACCATTTGGGCCAGCTGTTGGTCAACCCTGGGCTCCGCTGGCCGAGACACGCCGGCGGGTCGTTTGCAGCATGGCGCACAGCGCTGCCTCCCTGCGCGGGGATCACATTTACCTCGGCGCGGGAGTTATCGTATAAACCGCCACCACCAGAAACCACATCGAAAGCGATGAGCCGGTCGTCCGGCGAAAACGCCGGGTAATATTCCATCCGATCGGGCTCGGCGGCGCCGGACACAGTGCTCGCTGAGCCGCCCTGTCGATTGGCGTAGGGAATCGAATAGAGGTCCGCGCCTCTGCTGTCAGTCCTCCAGCCCAGCGGATCGGTGTTGACGGAGGTGTAAACGATTGTGCCTCCGTCATGGCTCCAAGCCGGTGAATGTGGGCCGCGCGGATCGCCGTTACGCTGGAACACCCCGAAGCCGATGCCCTGCGCGCTGGAGCTCGCTTCAAGGTCGATCCAAACAAGCTGGGGCGCGCCACCGACATCTTCTTTGCGCGTTACCATCACGTGGTCGCCCGCAGTCCAGTGAGCTCCCGAAAACGCCATCAGACCCACGCTTCCATCCTGAAGCCCCATCGCCTGCATGGCCCCCTGGCTCAGAAACGGCGGCTTGGCTCCCACTGAGCCCTGCTCAATTCCGGCAATCCCGTTAGCCCAGTTGTTATCGAGCATGCCGTCAAACTCATTGGCGAAACCCACATAGCTGCCATCCGGTGTCGAGACATGGCAGCCGATGCACCTCGGCTGCATTCCGTCGATCGGCGTCACCACCTGCTCCGGCGTGAGCACATCCACCACGGTTTCATTGCCCACCTGAAACCCCTTCAGAATCCCGCGGTCTTCGGCCAATATTGTGCGCCAATACACGATCTTGCCTTCAGCGGTCACGGGCGCGATGCTAAAATCGCCGGACGTGCCGCTCGCAACAGAGCTCAGACTGGAGCCGTCCCAGTGGCCACCGCGCACGCTGACCGTTATCGGTTCGTCAGCCACGCTCGAAGACATTCTCTTCCATAAATCCGCGGGCAGCGTCCAGATGAGTCCTGTTGTGTACACGAGCAAGTCGTTCACTTGGCTCTGCGCGCTCATGCGGATCTCGAATACGTTCTCGGTCGAGGACGGCATGATGCTGAAGCGGGGTCGGAGCCCGGAGTTCGGTAGCAAAACGCCAAGCTGAGGCTCCACTAAACATGGGCCACCGGTGGCGACGCTCGAGTCCGCGGCGAAGGCGGCTGCCACCGCATCGGCAACTCCGTCGAGGATCGGGCTCACGGGAAACACGTTCGGGTCCACGGTGAGGTTGACAACCATCCCAGTCGAAGAGGGAGCGCTCGCGCCGGAGCCGCCGAGCCCCGTGATCACGACAGGAGCTCCGCCCGAGGCGGAAGTGCTTCCGCCATTCGCAACGTTGCCAGCTGAGCCACTTGCTGATTGGGCACCCGACCCCACCTGTCCGCCCGACCCCGAAGCTCCGGGGGTTATCGCCCCCTGGCAGTTGCTGCCGACGCATGCACGGCGAAGTTCTTTGGGGTCGTCCGAACAAGCAGCCGCGCACAGCGCCGCGCCCAGTACGGTGAACCATACGGCCAGATTTCTGCGGGAATTTGCCATACCGAAACTCCTTGGAGTCAGGGCTTGCGCTCCTGAGGAATATGGTATACCGTATTCCATATGACGCAACAACCAAAAATTCGGGTCGCGATCCTCGGCGGCGCAGGGGCCATGGGAGCCGTCTTCGGCGCCCGACTCTTTCAAGCCGGCCACGACGTCACGCTGATCGACGTCGCGAAAGCAGCCGTCGACACCATCAACGCCGAGGGCCTGCGCATTGCTTCATCCTCGGGAGAAAGTCAGGTTTTCCAGGTCCCCGCGACCGTCA
>DASXTY010000383.1:0-3151 GCA_036505155.1 Polyangiaceae bacterium
AAAAGCTCCTTCTTCGAGGTGCGCTTGCGAATGGTCTCGACCGTGACCTGCGCGAACCCGGCTGCCTCGAACATTTGGGCGTAAATGCGTTCGACCGGCAGCGTCACGTCGTAAAATTTCGAATTGCCGACGATGTAATGAATAGTGCCTCCGGGTTTGACCACGAAAAACAGAGACTTCGTGTGAGAAACCATGTCTTGGAAATACTTCGCCACGTATCGGCCTAGCGTGTCGCTCCTCGCGGAAATCTTTTCGATGATTGCCTCAAAGCCCGGGTAGGCAATTTTCACCGAGGGATTGGGCAACCATTTGGAAACGTTGCTGGTTGCCGAGCCCCAGGTGCCGCCGATGGCTTGCCAATCGAGCTCGCCGGCTTGGCGCCCATCCGTGAGGTAGCCGAGCCAATACATGTAGGGCCGGAGCTCTCGGATGTAACTCATTCGGTTTGGATAGGGCGGGGATGTGATGACGCAGTCGTATTGGTTGAGTCCGAGGCCCACCAGATCTCGGGCATCACACTGGATCGCTGTCGGCACCGCTAGGATACGCGACTCTGCCGCCTGGGAGATGGCTCGCAGGGTACGAGACCAGCTGTCGGCAATTTCATCCTGCTCCGCGCGGTGGAACGGAAGCTGCGGCTGGGGGTCCTGCTGGCTTTTGAAAGACATGGATTGGTGCCCGAAGCTCACATTGGCGTGCCCGATCATCACCCGGCAGAACGCCACTCTGAGAAGGTTCACCACCATATCGGGGGTATTGCTTTCCAATTCTCGAATGGCCGCCATGCCACGGCCCAGCGCAGAGAGAACCTCGCTCGACCACCATTTCTCAATTTGGTAAATCGGCGGGACAAGGGGAGGTGCGCCGTTCGCGCATCGGATTGCCCGCTCGACGAGCTTCCCGCTTGCGTTGGCCTGCTCCAGCAAGTCGCTCGGGTAGGGCGTGGTCTTTACCCGGGTTAGCCACAAGAGAAACGGATTGATGTCAGCGGTGTCGCACCGGATTCCCCGTTCAGCGCAAACCAGCGCGGTGGTTCCGGTGCCGCAAAACGGGTCCAGCACCCTGGCTTCGGGTTTCCAGTGTTGGTCCAGGAGCTCGCGGACCAAATGCACCGAATAGGCGGGGGTCAGGCGCAGCCAGCCATAGCGGGTTTGCCGGAGATTCCCTTGGAAGGTGAGGTGAGCGCCGCGTCCCGGGGACCGGGCCATTGACTGAGTCTACCCGAACTTGGCGACTTTCGGATTCTTCCGGACGGGGTTAACTTGTGAGAAGCGCCAATGAACGAGCCCGACGCCCTAGCCGCAAAATCCGCCCTTGGCTCGGTGGAAGAGGGCGGAGTTCTTTGGCGCCCCACTCCGGAAGCTCTGGAGCGCACGAATCTCACAGGTTACATGAACTGGCTCGAGGAGAAGCGCGGACTTGTCTTCCAGGATTACGCCGAGCTTTGGCAGTGGTCGGTTCGTGAGCTCGAGGCCTTTTGGGAGAGTATTTGGCAATATTTCGGCGTGGTCGAAAGAAAGCCGTACCGGCGCGTGCTTGCCGAGCGAAAAATGCCGGGTGCAAAATGGTTCGAGGGTGCGCTCTTGAATTACGCCGAACATGCGCTTCGGCGTCGCGATCGGCGGCCGGCGCTGGTGTACCGAGGTGAAGACGGGGCGAGCACCGAGCTGAGCTCCCTGGAGTTGTTCGAGCGTGTGGAGCGGGCGCGTGCCGGATTGCGGCGGCTGGGCGTGGGGAAATCCGATCGAGTGGCCGCGTTGCTGCCCAACGGTCCGGAAGCCGTGATCGCGGCGCTTGCAACGGCCAGCCTGGGCGCCATTTGGTCCAGCTGCCCGCCGGAATTCGGCGTGCGCAGCGTGCTCGACCGTTTCAGCCAAATCGAGCCAAAGGTGGTGTTAGCCGTCGACGGATACCGCTACGGCGGAAAGACTTTCGACCGAACCAGCGCTGTCTCGGAGATCGTCGACGCGCTGCCGGGGGTGAAAAAGACCGTTTTGCTGTCGTTTCTCGGCGCTTCCGGCTTGGGTGACCGCAGCGTGATGTCCTTCGATGAGCTGCTCAGCGAACGCGAGCCCATGGAGTTCGAGCCGGTGCCATTCGACCACCCGCTCTGGGTCCTATATTCATCCGGGACTACAGGCCTACCCAAGCCCATCGTCCACGGACACGGCGGCATTTTGCTCGAGCACTATAAGGCGCTGAGCCTCCATTGCGACCTCGGCCCTGACGATCGCTTCTTTTGGTTTACCACCACCGGCTGGATGATGTGGAACTTCCTCATCAGCGGTCTTCTCGTTGGATCAACCGTCGTCCTTTACGACGGGAGCCCCGCCTACCCAGATCTGAATGCGCTCTGGCGTCTGGCGGAGCACGAGCGGATTACCTATTTTGGGACCAGCGCGCCGTTTCTTTTGGCGTGCAAGAAAGCGGGCATCCAGCCGGCGCGCGACTTTCATTTCGAAAAGCTCAAGGCTGTCGGCGTCACCGGGGCGCCGCTTCCTCCGGACGGCTTTGATTGGGTGTACTCGAATGTGAGTGGGGATATCCTCTTGGGATCGCTCAGCGGGGGGACGGACCTCTGCACAGCATTCGTGCTCCCGTGTCCGCTCGAGGAAGTGCGAAGGGGTGAAATTCAGTGCCGGGGCCTGGGGGCAAAGGTCGAAGCCTTCAATGAGGCGGGAAAAAGCGTGGTAGGCGAAGTGGGCGAGCTCGTGCTCACGGAACCGATGCCATCCATGCCGGTCTTCTTGTGGGGCGACGCCGATGGCTCTCGATACCATGAGAGCTATTTCGACATGTACGACGGCGTATGGCGACACGGGGATTGGATCCGCATCACGGAGCGGGGAAGCTGCATCATATACGGTCGCTCCGACTCGACCCTCAATCGCGGCGGAGTGCGGATGGGAACCAGCGAGTTTTACCGCCTGGTGGAGCAGCTCCCCGAGGTGAGCGATAGCTTGGTGATCGACACCAGCCGCCTAGGAACGGAGGATGGAAAGCTGTGGCTCTTCATCGTCGTGGCGCATGGCAAGGAACTGGACGACAGTTTGAGGAACAGCATCTGCGACCTTTTGCGACGGGAGCTTTCGCCGCGACATGTCCCGGACGAGATCCACGCTGTTTCGGAAATTCCACGCACCTTGAATGG
>DASXTY010000384.1:0-1843 GCA_036505155.1 Polyangiaceae bacterium
TGCCGACTGCGGCAGCTTTCAAAAAATTACGTCGTTTCATGCAACTCTCCGTGTTCCGAAAACTCCTCGGCAAGGGACGCCGGGGTGGGTATTGGCTCGAGGAGCCCGTTAAATTCGCTGGATCGAGTAAGCGCGACTGGCGGCCCAGCCCCATCGCTCGGGGGCGCTACGGCTGGGAGTGAGTGGTGAGCGGTCTTCCGAGTCCGACATTGTCGTCGGCCGACACACAACGGTCCTTTGCCCTTTAACTTGTGAGACCCAAACCCGTCAAGAACCAAACAACACACTCACACATTTTAAAAACACCGCTTTACACATCACAATTAGCAACAATTGACCACGACACACAGCCGCAACTGAGCCGGCTTTTTCCCGAAACCCCGGGAAATTCCTGAGAATGCTGGCGACAAATGTACAGAGGCCCAGCGCATCGGGCTGGCACACACTCAGCACATCGCCTAAACCTCTCACAATTGGAGAGCGGCGCGACCCGCACTAGCCACTCAATGGTAACCGTCCCAGGATACCGCTCGATGAACGGCGGAGCCCCGGCGGACTCGAAGCATCCCCGAAAAAATCGCGCGATCTAGGCGCAATTCTCCAATTTTCGAAGACGTGAAACACAAAACAACTATCAACGAAATAGTTTGTTGGCCACTAGTGCTTGGTCAGCCGCCCGCGCGAAACAGTCACAATCTCACGTTTACTACACACTACCCCAGCGTTCGAAACGCCCCATTCAAGACCCAAATCCAGAAACGGACAGCGGCTCACGGCCCGCCCCGTAAACGGACACAACGCCCCGCACCCCCGTCCAATTTCGCAATAATTTCATCACTTAGCAGCTTAGACCGCGGACCCCATCAAAGCGCGGCAGCGAAACCCGAAATCGTCCCGAAACCCAATTATTAGGAAACTCGCAATGTCTCGAATACATCTCAGATCTAACACTCTGGTCTTGTGGCTCTCGTTGTCCGCGGCGGTCGCGGCTTCGGCAGCGGGCGTCGGCTGCTCGTCGAGCAGCGACGCTGGTGGTGGGGGTGCGGGGAAAGGCAGCGGCAGTGGCGGGGCGATGCCGGCGGCAGGCACTGGCAGCAGCGAAGCGGGCGAACCCGCCGAGGGCGGCGAAACGGGCGACCCTGGCGAGGGCGGGGGCACCGATACACCCGCAGTGGGCGGGGGCGGCATGGGGAGCAGCGTCGCCGGTGGTTCGAGCAAAGGCGGCGAGGCCGGTGAGCCCGGCGACCCCGGCACGCCCGGTGAAGGCGGCGCCGCAGGCTCCAGCGAGGTCCTGGATCCCGAGGTAGTGGCCGCGCAAGCGCGCGCCAAAACCCTGATCGCCAGCCTGGGGAAGGAGCGAACCTGCCCCTACTGCCACGACGTCAGCTATTCAGGCGGCGGGTTCTACCGCAATATCACGCCCGATGTGGCCACGGGCATCGGCTCCTGGACCGCCGACGAGATCAAAACCGCGATCCACGACGGCAAGGACAAGGATGGCAAAACGCTTTGCAAAACCATGGAGCGCTACACGTTCACGGACGACCAGCTGACGGATATCGTGGTTTTTCTGCAGCATCTCAAGCCCATCACCAAGAAAACCACCGCGACCTGCAAGTAGCTCATTGAAAGCAGCAGGCTGCGCGCCTCGCTGGTTGGCGCGCAGCCGTGCTCGGCCGAGGCCCGCCGAGCCATGATCTGGCGACCCAAACCGGCAATGCTCTGGACCTGATCCGTGCCACGTTTTCGAAGGGACGCTGGGCTACCAGAAGCGGGTCGCGGCGCTTGCTGCGGCGCCCCACGCAGCGGGGCAAACGCTGAAAATTCGAGGCTATTTTGGGGG
>DASXTY010000385.1:0-5405 GCA_036505155.1 Polyangiaceae bacterium
ACGTCGGAAATCAAAGAGGCGCTGGAAAAAGACCCGGTGCTACTCGCCGCGATGAGTCTCATCGCCGGAGGCGCCCTGGATGCCCGCGCAATGTTGGAGCTCGACCGCGCAGCTGAGCAGCGCGCCCGCGCGGCAGCCAAATACGCGGGGACTCGCCCGAAGCTAGAGAGCCAAGGCCAAGTGATGGAAGCCATTGCCCGGCCGATTCCGCGGCAGGACACCGAAGCGGTTCCCCGAGCGTCTTCGCCGGACCGAAGCCCGCTGACCCTTGCCCAGGGAATCAGCGCGGCTCTGGCGGAAGCGCTCGAGCAATACCCGGAAGCGGTGATCTTCGGCGAAGACGTGGCCAAAAAGGGGGGCGTTTACGGCGTGACCAAGGGCCTTCTCGACAGGTTCCACCCTGCGCGGGTCTTCAACACTCTGCTCGACGAGCAGACCATTTTGGGTATCGCCCTGGGACTAGCTACGCTGGGACTACTTCCAATTCCTGAAATTCAGTACCTGGCATTTCTGCACAACGCGGAGGATCAACTCCGCGCCGAAGCCGCAACGCTGCCGTTTTTCTCCAACCGAGCCTACGATAACCCCATGCTGGTGCGCATCGCCGGCTTGGCCTATCAAAAGGGCTTCGGCGGTCACTTTCACAACGATAACAGCCTTGCCGTCTTGCGCGACATTCCGGGGCTCATCGTTTTCGTTCCGGCTCGGGCGGATGACGCCGGGGAGCTCTATCGCGCAGCCTTGACCCTGGCCCGTCAACATCGCCGGGTGATGGTGGCCGTGGAGCCGATTGCGCTGTACCACGTGCGAGACCTCCACGAGCCCAAAGACGGCGCCTGGATGGCGGCCGACACGGGACGCTCGGCACCGCTGTTCCGGGCCCGAGTTTACCAAGCCGATGCTTCGGATTTGCTGATTGCAACTTACGGCAATGGCCTTTATTTGAGCCTGCGGGCAGCGCGCAACCTGGCGCGAGACCGCGGTATTCGAGCGCGCGTGCTGGACCTGAGGTGGCTTGCGCCCCTGCCGTTGGAAGACGTACTCCGCCATGCGACGGAGACCGGGCGCTTGCTGGTCGTCGACGAATGCCGTGCCGAAGGAAATATTTCCGAAGCACTCGCCGCGGCGGTGGTGGACGCCGGTGCGGAGATCCGATTTCGTCGCGTTACCAGCGCGGCGAGCTTCATTCCGCTGGGGGAGGCGGCGGAGCTCGTGCTGGCGAGCGAAAGCGAGATATTCGATGCGGCCTGCGGGCTGGTAGGCTGAGGCGGAATGCGCGCTGGTTGTGGCGGTAACGCCGGCCGGCGGCGGACGCAGAAACGTCGGTCTTGGATTTCTGTAGAGCTTCGGAACCTTTCGAAGTTCGCCGCTGTCTCTATTGAAAGCAGGCCGCGACGCCTCGGCAAGCGCGGCGGCTGGGAACTTACAAGGAGATGGAAAAATGACGGGCAGCTACACGTATACCCTGATGAAGATCGGACCCGAGGTGAGCCCCCATGAAGTGGAGCTACCCGGCGTGCAATCGGTGGAGGTCGTGGTGCTCTGGGGCACGAACGTGCTTCACGTTTCGCATCTGACCCCGCCCCGAAGCTTCTACGTTGGCGAAGAGCAGCGCGAAAACATAGCCTGCGATGTTTTCATCCCGAGTGAAAAGCTCGGCACCACGCGAATGCCTTTATTGGTGGCAGACCGAAGCTCGCTCCGCCTGGTCATTCCCCCCTACGCTAACGGCTTCGTCGAGCTCCTCGGCCAACCGAAGATGACGCTGGAAAAGGCTCGGACCAGAGCGCTGCCGAGCGCCGAAGTCAGCGGGGGACTCGAGCTTGCATTCGGTGATGGCGCCAAAGCCAGGATCGAGCTGGGCGATTTCGTATTTCAGGTGGCAGCCGTCCACGCCGGAAGGCCAGTTCAACACGGCCTAGGCGCTGGTTTGGATTGGAATACTCTGACCTATTTCGGTCTATCCTTTTTGGCTCACGCGAGCATCATTGCAGCCATGGCGTTTTTTGCGCCGCCCATCGGGATGACGGATGATGAAGGTATCGACAAAGACCAGCTCTACTTGGTCCAGCAGTATCTGAAGAGCGCGGCGGAGCGGGAGCAGGAAGATAAAGAGACCGAGGCCGCCCCCGAAGAAGCCGCCAATCGAGAAGGAGGTACCGGCACGCGAGCCATCAGTGAAGAAGGCTCGATGGGTAATCCTACCAGCAAGGCGAGTAATATGCGGTATGCAGTCCGGGGTCCCAAAGACAATCCGGATCCGCACATCGCCCGGGCTGCCGCGCTCTATGAGGCTTCGGAGTTTGGGCTCATTGGACTGTTGCATGCGGGTCTTGCCGGTGACCCACGCGCACCCACGGCGCCGTGGGGACGTGACACTTCGCTCGGTCAAGACGAAGTCAGCGCGCGCGGCAACATGTGGGGTGACGAAATCGGAGAGGCTTTCGGCGCTGGCGGTTTGGGTCTCACCGGGATCGGAGAAGGCGGCGGCGGCCGAGGTGTAGGAATCGGGCTCGGGAACATCGGAACCTACGGTCACGGCGCCGGCACAGGTCCCGGTCTAGGGATCGGATCACGGAGCGGCCACATGCCGAAATCGCACATTACCAAGGCGCCACAGATAAAATACGGCGTCACGGAAGTGGGCGGGGCGCTTCCACCGGAAGTCATCCAGCGCATCGTGCGGCAGAACTACGGCCGTTTCCGACTGTGTTACGAGCAAGGCCTTTCACGGAACCCCAATCTGGAAGGGCGCGTGACGGTGCGGTTTCTCATCGCTCGCGACGGCGCGGTTTCCAACGTCTCGAACGGCGGCACGGATCTCCCGGATGCAGCGGTGGTAAGCTGCGTGATTCAGGCGTATTACGGGCTGAGCTTCCCTAAGCCCCAAGGCGGAATCGTGACTGTGGTGTATCCGATAATGTTTAGCCCCGGGTAAGAGCGTACGGCTGCGCCGGCCCAAGTTCCGGGCTATTGTCTGGTTCGTTGCATCTTTGAGCTAAGCCCGGCGCGATGAGCCAGCCGCAAACCTTGAAAGACGGCCGTTACGCGGTCACCGGCCAACTCGGTGAAGGCGCGCAGGGATCCACCCTGGATGCGGTGGACAAGCTCCGCGGGCGAGCGGTGGCGGTGAAGCGATTCGTGGTGAAAGGAGCGGAGAGCTGGAAAGACGTCGAGCTAGCGGAACGCGAGGCGCGGGTGCTGAGCACGCTGTCGCACCCGGGGCTACCTGTTTACGTGGATCATTTCGAAGAAGCGGGATGCTTGTACTTAGTGATGGAGAAAATCGAAGGAAGGTCGCTCGATCAGTTTCGACGGCAAGGCGGCCGCCTCTCACAGCACGAAGTGATGCGCTTTTTGAAGGAGATCGGCGCAATCTTGGACTATTTGCAGTCGCGCTCCCCACCGGTCGTCCACCGCGACATCAAGCCGTCCAACGTGGTGCGCCGCCCGGACGGTTCCTTTGCGTTGGTCGATTTCGGAGCCGTGCGGGACAATCTGAAACCGGAGGGGAGCACAGTGGTGGGAACTTTCGGTTACATGGCGCCGGAACAGTTTCAGGGGCGTGCGCGCCCGGCAAGCGACGTGTATTCGGTCGGCGCAACCGCGCTCAACATGCTGACGGGAATGGAGCCGGAAGCGGCTCCGCATCGAGGGCTTGCCATCGACGTTCCCGCCGCGCTCGCCGGACAAGCCAGTCCGCACCTGGTCTCGGTGTTAAAAGCCATGCTCGAGCCGGACCCGGACCAGCGCGCTCAGCGCATCTTGCCGCTGCTCGACGCTCAAAGCTCAGCTTTTGACCATCGCGAGCATCCGGAGGAGCAAACTAGCCCCGAGTGGACGCTGCCCGAGCTCCCGGAGGAGCTCCTGAAGAATCCGGTGGTGATCACTCTGGTGATGCTTTGTCTCTCCCTCACCGCGCTCGTCATCTGGTGTGCGCTGCAAGTTTTTCTGCCCATCGTGCTGCGCACGCTTTCACTGATATTGGGCCATCGGCTGCGGGAAGCGGCGGCTCAATCTGTCAGCGCCGGGCGCCGCGCCCAACAAGGCATCGACAACGCCCGTCGCGAGCTCCGACGAGCTTCCGCTTCCACTTCGCGCGCGCGCGGGCCGCGGGTGCGTTCCGGCCCGGCACCGGGAAAGCGCGTCCGCGTGGTCGACACCATGGCCGAGTCCGTCGAATCGGACCAGGGCCCGAGTGCGGCGGAAGCGCCTCGGCCAAAGAGGGCAAGAAACTGATGGCCAACCCGCCGGCTGACGCGAGCCCGACCCCCGACCGCTACGAATCTCCCTCCTCCCCCGCGCCATGGCGCTCGTACAAGGAGAGGCTGGCTACGTTGGCGCAGCAAATCGTCGACGCACAACGCCCGATCCGCGTGCTGAACTCCATCCAATGGCCGCCCAACGTCTTGGAGAAATTTCGGGACTCCCATTGGCGGGAAATGCCGCGGGTCAACGCCGAGTCCTATCGAAATATCCCGCTCGGTTTCGATCCGGCCACCAAGCGGCGGGAATTCCGTGAGATCGAGGCAAACATCCTACGCGAGCTCGACGAGAATGACGCCATCGGCGCCATCCTCACCGACACCGCCCGTGAATACGGCCAGGTGGTGGAGATGCTCGAGGCGCGCGGCACGCAGCGTTTTTATGAATTGAGCCGCCAGCTGTACGGGTCGGCCAAAGAGCTCTTCGCCGATAACGTGACGCGCGTGCGGGACATCGCGCTGGATATGTACGGCATATTGACCGCTCTCGATGATGACGTGTTGGGGCCTCAGCCGGCTCGTAACATTCCGGCCGATCAAGTGGTTTCTATCCTCAACCAGAGGCTGAACGCTTATTTCGGCGAGAGCCGCGTGCGCGTCATTCTGGACGATGGAATCCTGGCCGATGCGGCCGCAGGAAGCGATTACATAAAAGTCCGCCGCGGCGCGCGCTTTTCCGAGCGGGACATCAGGATTCTGGAAGTACACGAGGGCTGGACACACGTTTCGACCAGTCTCAACGGCCAGCTCCAGCCGGTTGCGCGCTGGTTGGGCAAGGGACCGCCGCGCACCGCGGCCGCGCAAGAGGGCCTGGCCGCATTGCTGGAGGTGCTCACCTTCGCGAGCTACCCCAGCCGAGCGCGCTGCCTCAACGACCGCGTATTGGCCATCGACAAGGCCGAAGACGGGGCGAGCTTTCTGGATGTCTTCGAATGGTTCAGAACCGAGGGCTACGCCGAAGAGGAATGTTATTGGAACGCACAGCGAGTCTTTCGCGGCGGCTTGATGGAAGGCTGCGCCCCATTCACTAAAGACATCGTGTACACCAAGGGCATCGTTACCAATTACAATTTCCTCCGAAGCGCCATCGCTCATGGCCGACCCGAGCTCATCCGCTGGCTCTTCGCGGGTAAGCTCGCC
>DASXTY010000386.1:0-3122 GCA_036505155.1 Polyangiaceae bacterium
CGAGCTGAGCGATGCGGTCTGCACCAGCTTCATCATCCAAAAGAACCTCGGAACCTTCGGCGACGGCGGCGCGGTGGTTACCAATCGCTCCGACATCGACGCCACCGTGCGCACGCTCAGAAACCACGGTTCGGTCAAGCGCTCGGTACACAGCTTCGGCTTTAATAGCCGGCTCGATGACCTGCACGCTGCAATCTTGAGCGTGAAGCTCCAGCACCTCACTCGGTGGACCGACCGGCGTCGCGAGATCGCCCAACGTTACAACCGGGGGCTCGCGGGCACCAGCTTGACATTGCCCTATGAGCCGCCCGGCTATCGCCACGTGTATCACCTGTACGTGGTCGAGCACCCGCGGCGCGACGATCTGGAAAAGGTTCTGATCAACGGCGGCGTGGATGCGAAGCTCCACTACCCGATCGCTATTCACCAGCAGGAAGGTTACCCCTGGGGCAAGCTCGCCGAGCTCAAACCGGTGCCCAATAGCGAGAAAAACGCGGCTCACTGCTTATCGCTTCCCATGTTTCCCGAGCTCACCGACGGCGAAGTGGATGAAGTCATCGCCCGGTGCGTGGAGTGGGACAGGGCGCGTTAGCGTAGGCCGGCGGGGCCAATACGGATTTAAGACATGGCAAAAGCTATTTATCGAGTTGTGGTAATCGGCACCGGAAAGCGCGGAAAGCAACACGGAGCCGCCTTTCGGCAAAATCCCCGCTTTAGTCTGGCTGGCCTCAGCGACTTGAACCCCAGCGCGCTCGAAAAGGCGGCGCTCGACTTGGGCAGTCCCCTCACATCGACCGACCCGGTGGCGCTGTGCCGGGATGTGAAACCCGATCTGTTCTGCTTTTGCACGCCTCCCCACGTTCGGCTGGAAATGATTCAGCTCGGCATTCTATCGGGCGCAAAGCTCATCGCCTACGAGAAACCGGTCGCGCTCTCCGTGAATGAGGCGCTCGGCATCCGGGAAGCGGTCAAGGCGGCCGGGGTGAAAACCGTGGTGAGCCACCAACATCGCTACGGCGAGCACTACGCGAAAGTGAAGGAAATCATCGACAGCGGCGCCCTGGGCCGCGTCCACACCATCCACGCCCACGCGGTCGGCTGGATGATGCACATGTTCACACACATGGTGGACCTCACCCGTTGGTACAATGGGGATGCTGAAGCCGACTGGGTCATGGCGCAGGCTGCTGGTCCCAGCAAGCTCAAGGACATTCACCCGTCGCCTGATCACATCTCGGCGGTGGTGCACTTCGCAAACGGTGTGCACGGATACATCGAGTGCGGGGCGGGCGCTCCCGACGTTCCCGAGGTCGATTATTGGTGGCGCAAAAACCGCGTTGGCGCACAGGGCACGGACGGGTTCGCCGAGGCGCTGACCGGCGGAGGCTGGCGCGCGGTGACCAAGGCCGGCGCTTCACAGGGCGGCGGCTCCATGAACTACGACCTGGATATGCCGCCGTACGTGGATCAGATGGCGGACTGGCTCGACGACGAGGCGAAGGTCCACCCCTGTAACGGCGACGCAGCCCACAAGGGCATCGAGATCACCATGGCTGCGCTGCGGTCGGTCATCGAGCGGGGGCAGGTAAAACTGCCGCTCGGCCGCGGTGAGCCCGAGCTCTTAGCCCTGGAGCGAGTCTTACCCAATCGGCCGGTTTTGCTTTCGAGCGAGGCCAATCGAAAAGAGTATCCGGACGCGGCGCGCTGACGGGGTGGAATCCGGACCGGGCGACAGGTAAGCTTGATCTCGCCATGTCGGAGGCTAGGTTAACTGCCGCGCAAAAGCGGAGGCACGCGCCGCATCTGCACTTCGAGCTGAGCTTGGCACTACACCAAGCCGTGGATCCGGTGACTCGAGAGCAACTTGAAATACCGATATCACAGAAGAGCTGCGCACCCACGTACGTCAGCTCATTCACCACGATTTCGGGGCGTAAGCCAGCCGATAGCGGCACAGCGCAAAATTTGCCGATGCGAAGGCGCGCTGCGCAGCTCTTGCGTAAACAAAGGGCGCGCATGATCCCGAGCGGTCCCACGGCCTGGCACGCAGCATGCAGTGTCGACGGGCGAAGGAGAGACTCCATGTCAAAAACTAGCAAACCGTATTTGGTCGTGGTCGGCACCGACTACTCGGAGCTTGCGGCGCTCGCGCTCGAAAGCGCGTGCGACCTTGCAGCCGACAGAGCTCCGGCGGAGCTGCACGTAGTTCACGTGTTTTCGTACTTCGCCGGTCCCGAGGGCACGCCCGGTCCTGAAGCGTATAATTTGGGCGAGCACGCGGCACGGCTCACGGCCTATGTGGAGAACGCCCTCACCCGACGACAAGCCCGGGGGGCAGCGGTGCCGAGCCGCACCGTCACGCACATTCGCCTGAACCAACCTGCTCAGGAAGTGGCGCAGCTGGCCGCTGACCTCGAAGCCGATGTGGTGGTGGTGGGCACTCACGGGCGCCAGGGCTTTTCACGGCTCCTGCTCGGCTCCGTGGCCGAGACCACAGCGCGCTTGGCGCCCTGTCCGGTCCTGGTGGTGCGCCCCAAAGCAGCGCCCGAGCCGTTGCCCCGCATTGAGCCCCCATGCCCGCGCTGCCTGGAGGCTCGAAAGTCCAGCGGGGGCCAAGAGCTCTGGTGCGCGCAACACAAGGAGCGCCACGGACAGCGGCACACGGTCCATCAAATGGACCGCGTCTCTTCGGAGACCAACATGCCGTTGGTGTTTCAGCGCTGATAACACGGCGCCGCGACAATGCCGTGACTCTGGCGTGCTCCGGGTGGAAACCCAGTTGATCCAGGGAGCGGCTACGCGACCGTTGATGTAGACCTGTATCTGGAAGGGAAACCAGCTTTGCAGGCGAATGTGCATGAAGCCGAATTCGGCATCGAACAAGTAGAAATTGCGCTTTGGCGTACAAAGGCCCGTACGCAGCTCAAATGAGCGCTCATGATAAGGCATGTCCGGTGCGGAGACGGCAGCCCTGTTGCCAACCCCTCCCGCGACTATGGGGTGGCGTGACAGTCAAGGACAAAGTTGTGCTTCGCACCGGTGTGGATCGGATTGGTGCGGTCCGAGATGCGGTCGGAAGGCAAGCGACGGGCTGTCTTAATCGACTATTCGCGCTCGTAGTG
>DASXTY010000387.1:0-5987 GCA_036505155.1 Polyangiaceae bacterium
GCCATGCGATTGCCGCTAGGGAGTCAAGCGGAACTATTTCTGGGGGATTGTCACGTTTGCCACTCGGTGAGCGCCAACGGAGAGGTGATGGCTACCGGAATCGATTGGAGTGGATCGGTGCTTGCCAGCGCCACCTACAACTTGACCACCGGCACGGCGCCGCCGCCCGAAATCGTCCGAGGCGGCGATCCAGCAATGTTCACCTTTCCCGGTTTGACCCCGGACGGCAAACGCGCGCTCACCTGGGGAACCAAACCGGGGTCGTTGGGAGTTCGGGCTCAGGCAAAAGGCGTCACGCGATTGGTGGACACCTTCACCGGCCAGGTCATCACCACTCCGACCTTGACGGTCCAATACGCGCAGTCACCGAGTTTCTCTCCGGACGGCAAATACGTCGCATTCAATAACACGGACGTCGGCGAAACACATTTAGCGGTGATGGACTACGACGGGACCTTAAATCCGCCCGCTTTCTCCAACCTCCGCGATGTCGCGGTCCACGCGACCAAACCGCTGACCTGGCCGTCCTTTCTTCCCGATTCTCTGGGTGTCGTTTACCAGGAGAGCAACAAATTCGAAACCACCTGGCCCTCCGAGTTGCGGCTGGTGGAGCTCGGCAACCAAGAGATAAAACCGCTTGGGGCTTTGAACGGCTATCTGCCAGACGGCACTGTGTATCTGCCTGGGGGAGCCACCGGAGACGTCAACACCGGCCAGGGGGATGACTGGAAAGACTACGAGCCGACGGTCATGCCGCGGCCCATCGGCGGCTATTTCTGGGTGATGTTCGCCAGCCGGCGCATTTATGGCAACACCATCGGCCCCGGCGGCACGGCAACGCCCACCGACCAATGGAACGCCTGGTCCATGGTGCGCAAGAAGATCTGGGTCGCCGCGGTCGACATCGATCATCCCACAAAGCCCGATCCGAGCCATCCCGCGTTTTACCTTCCCGGGCAAGAGATCGACTACGCGAGCCTCCATCCGTTCGTCTCACTCGATCCCTGCCGGCCGCTCGGCGCAACTTGCGAGTCGGGTGCTGACTGCTGCGATGGGTTCTGCAGGGAAACGGGGCGGCAGCCGGACGGCACGCCCATCCTGGAATGCGTTCCCCCACCTCCCGGTGGCTGCTCCCAAATCGACGAAGTGTGCGTCACGCCGGCCGATTGTTGCGACCCGACGCTCCTGTGCATTGTCAATCGGTGCGCGATCCCAACGCCGGCGATCTACTGAGCGATGGGTCACTCTCTGACCACGCGGCGCCCCTCCATCGTGAGGTCCCAGCCAACTCCCCGCTGTCGGAGCTCCGCTCCGTAGATGGAATCACGGCCCAAGCGCCGTGACACTAAGGTAGAAATCCCGGTTACGAGAATGAGCGGCAACACCACGGCGTAGTCGCCGGAGAGCTCGAAGACCATTACCGCCGCCATGAGCGGAGCGTGCGTGGTAGCCGCAGTTGCAGCCGCCATCCCCACCAAAGCGTATCCACCGGCGGGGCCTACGGACACGCCCGCGCGGGACAGCGCGTGCGCATAAAGAAACCCAATCGCGCCGCCGATGAGGAGCGTCGGTGTGAATACCCCACCTGGGCTGCCCGACGACACCGAGGCGGTGGTTGCCAGACACTTGCCGAGCAGAAGCACGGCCACGAAGCTAACCGTGAAACGGCCATCCAATAGCGTGTTCAGGGGCTCGAACCCATTGCCCGCAACTTCGGGCAGCGCCGCAACCACCGCACCGGCCAGCATGCCTCCCACCGCGGGACGCCAGGGAAACTTGAGCCATGGTCGCCGAAATCCGCGCTCGCCGAACGACACCATTCGCATGAAGGCTTGAGCTCCCAAAGCGCCGCACACGCCGAGCCCCGCGAAAACCAGGAGCTCGCTGGGGGCCTGCAGATGGAATGCGCGCTGACCGTAGACGGGCCCCTCGCCGACGACGGCGCGCGTGACAGAAGCGGCGATCACCGTCGCTACCAGCGCGGGCAAGATCGCATCCAATACCACCACGCCCGTCACCACCTCGAGGACGAACAACACCGCTGCAAACGGCGTGTTGTACGCCGCTGCAAAGCCGGCGGCCGTGCCCGCGGCAATGAGCAGTCTCGCCTTCTCCAGGGGAAGGCCCAACTTGCCGCCGATGAGCTTTCCGGCGGCTCCCCCAAACTGGATGAGCGGACCCTCTCGGCCAATGGAGCCGCCGAACGCCATCGCGAGCCACGACGCTGCCGATTTCAGCAAGGTCACCCTGGTGGACAATCGAACGCGCCCTAAAACCACCGCTTCCATCACGTCGCCGACGCCGTGTCCCGCCGGCGCTCTGAGCACGAAGAGCCCCAGAATTCCCGCCAGAAGACCGCCTGCAGCCGGCAGCGTCAGTCGCATCCAGAGAGGAGCACGGCGCATGGCCGACACAACGTCGGCGGTTCCCGCGAACTGGTGAAACACCAAACTTAGCGCCCAACGAAATGCGATGGCAAACGCCGCGGCACTCAACGCGACCAGCAGAACGCTCAGCGCAAAGCGAAAGCTCCAAGGACCAGTGTCCGGTGCGCGCGTATCGTCCCCGATCGCGATTCCATTTTCGGGGGCGTCATCTGGTTCAGGAGCATTCAACGGCGACTGAGACTTCCGTCCTAGAAAATTAGCTGCAATTTGGGCGAGACTCCCACCCGGTCGCGCTAAAGTCTAGGGTTCGGCGCGCTTAAAATATGGGAGGAGTCGGAATCGTGCAGCGATTGGCGATGCAAAGATTCGTTTGGTCGCAGCAATCCGCTACCGTGACGCACGCTTCTTCGAAGTTTGCGCAAGCGCCGGGGGGTGCTGGTACACACTGTAGGATGGGTGTGCCATCACTCGCGCGGCTGGTCTCTCGGCAAAAGCCGCTGCAACAGTCGACACCCGATTCACAGCTCGTGCCGTCGGGGCGACAGGGCTCGACCGCCGCGAAGGGGCGGAGGTTCCCGGCCGCAACTTCTTGCCCTTCCAGGTAAAAAGCGGGATGGCTCGGATCGGCTTTGCTCACGTAGTCGATGTCGATGGCGGCGATCCAAAGCTTCTGGCGAGGGCTCGGAGACCAGCTGCCTTTGACAAAAGCGGTATCGCCGCCGGCCACCGTTCCCCCGGGCGCGATGGTATTCCCGTAGGAACGCCGGCTGCTGAACATCACCCAGTAGTAGCCGCCTAACGCGACGGGCAATGCGGTCGGCTCGTAATTGACGTGCTCCTCGTCGTCCAGGGTGCTGTACGGCAAGTACGTCGCTCCCGAGTCCGTGTAGCCGTTGAGCGCTTTGAGAACATTGACGGTTCCGGACTGAATATCGACCAGTCTGAGCTCCGCCAACTTTTTCGTGGATCTATCGATGGACCACATGTGTTGCCCATCGTGATACAGCAAAGCTTGGGAATCCGGCAGGAACGTGGGCCAAGCAAGCCAGCCCCAAGTGGAGCCCTGGGCCACGGTTCGCAGGTTCGAAAACAGCGGCGGGTTCTGGCTGCCGTCGTATTCCATCACCGATATGTACCCGGTGCCCAGATCTGCGTTGGTAAAGGCGATCCGCGTGTCGTCCGGTGAAAACGACGGCATCCACGCTTTCTGCACGCTGCCGGTGAAGCTCGGTGCAAGAATGGTAGCCCCGGTCGTAGTGTCGACCATTTTAGAGGAACCATTCCCATTGTTTGGATTCAATCCGAACACGCCGCCCGCAAAGGTCATCGCGCGGCTGCCGTCCCGGGTGAGCGCGGGCAGCGACCAGACGCCGTTGGGTACGGTCGCACGCCGGGTGGCGTTTCCGGCGAGGTCCAGGTCGTAAATCGCGCTCGAGTTGTAACTGATGGCCGTGGCCAACACGACGCCATCGGCGGATACCGAGTGGCACACGGTGCACTGAGTCGGAGGGCTCACCATCT
The DNA here is from genome assembly GCA_036505155.1 of Polyangiaceae bacterium. GTDB lineage: Bacteria > Myxococcota_A > Polyangia > Polyangiales > Polyangiaceae > DASXTY01. The sequence continues at coordinate 3,909 of DASXTY010000387.1, forward strand.
CCGCCTGGCCACCGAGCCTGACTCTGAGCACGGCTCCGTTCCCGTTGGTAGTGGCCAGATACGACTGATAGGAGTTGTAATAAACGATGCCCTTGATCTTACCGGGCGCAATGAGCCAGTTCTCCGTCACCAGCGCGCTCGCCTGCTGGGCGCAGAGCTTGCTCGCTGAAACGTTGACCCAGTCGGATCCCAACGTCGACATGGTCATCCCTTTCCAAACCCCATCCGGAATGGTGATCTGTGTCGGTACGCTGCCCTTCGCGGCCTGCTCATAGGTAAAGTGCGGCAGCGTGATCTTGAGGTAGGTGGCGTCTGCAGCGCAGGAGCCGCTGAACTGAAGCACCGGCGGGGGTAAACCACGAGGAAAGACAGTCTTATCGTAGGGGTAAAGCCAGCCGAACTGCGGGTCGGCAGTGCCGCCGGTACTGAGCTTGGCGATGTCCGCCGTCGAAATCCCACCGGTATTATTTTGGATGACCACATCGACCGTGATGTCAAAGTGAATCGGGGTGTTTGCCACCGTGGCGGTGATTTTGACCACGCCGCCGACATACCCGTTGGCTCGAAAAACACCGTCGCTCGCGATGGAACCGACCCGCGTATCGTCGGTCGCCCACACCACATTCGTCGCTCGGGTCCCGTCGGCTAGCTCGACCCAACACTGGTTTGTTTTGGGCTGCCCCGAAACCACCAGAGTAGCCACGTCACAACCCACCTTCAGACCGGCACCACCCTCCACAGTGATCACCAACTGCAGGCCGCCGTCGCCGCCGCCGCCCGTTCCGGAATCCATGGTGCCGAATCCAGAGGAGTCGAGTGCGGCGTCCCCGAAGCCGCTTCCACCGGTGCCGAAGATGCTACCGTCGAAGCCGCCGAAGCCCCTAGCGCCGGTGCCGGACATTTGGCCACCGGCGCCTGCGCCGGAGCCTCTGGAGACGCCGCCGCCTTTGCCGCCGCAGCCAGCGGCGACAAGGAGGACTCCAAAAAGCAGAGAGAAGGTTCTAAAATGGGTCATCTTGCTGCCATCCCGTGGAGCTCGGATCCGCCGATTGATGCCCGCGAGCGGGTGCCGTTCAGCGGAGAATCCCTAGGCCACACTATCCCTTGAGCCTATGACAACCATCCCGCAAGACCATGGGGGATTTTGCTGAAGACTTTTGTTTTTCTGCTGGCGAAGCGTTCACGTCGCTCAGCGCCGGTGCTATTCAATCGGGCCGATGACGGAGGAGCTCCGCTGGATTTTGGATGAGTTAGGTCTCAGTCGAATCACCTCGTAGCTTCACGACCGGAGGAGCCACCGATACGCCGCAGCGAGTGCTTCGCGCCCGCCGGTTTCGAGCGGCGCCCCGTGCCCCATGACCAATCGCTCAAAAGGACGCTCTAACACCTGTTCGATACCGCGGCGCGCGGCGCCGCGATCCGAGAAAGCAGACCAACGGATCGCTCGGCTCAGGGCCACGCAGTCATAAAAACCCATGGTTCGCGAATACACTTTCGCCCACCAATGCTCCGGTCGACCGATATTCTGAACCAGGTCCGCAACCACCAATGTTTGCCCGGGCCGGTAAAAAAGCGCGGACTCCTCCAACCGGAACCCTTCGATGACAAGCTCGTCGATCCAGCCGTTGAAGGCCGGATCCATTCTGCCTCGATGAACGCGATCGATGCGCAGGTCCGGGCGTTTCTTCACCAATCCGGGGGGAGCATGCACCCGGGCCGACGGGAAAGCGTTCGCCCACTCACCGATCCGAAGGTGGTGAAATAGGTTTGGCGAGTAAAGGTGTGACACCTGGCCGAGCGACTCGACCGCGTCGCGACGCTCCTTGGTCATTTCCAGCGGCGAAACCAGCAGCAAGCCTGCGTCGCCCAGTCTCAGCACTGTCATGGTGGCGCTGAGACGCATGCCCAAGACGGACATGGGCCCGGTGTCGAGCCAAACACCCTCGGCGAAGGCAGTCAGTGTCATTTTCGCTATCATAACCTCCGAAACTAAGCAGCGAAAACCGCGAGACGTAGCGAACCCGCCTTCCGCTCGGCTATCCTGCCGCCCGCCGGATGGCCATCGACCCCCTTTCGCTC
>DASXTY010000388.1:0-1720 GCA_036505155.1 Polyangiaceae bacterium
GGCGAAAAACACCGGCACGGGCGATCTGCTGATCACCTCCCTACGCTTCAGCAATCCGCTGTTCTTGGCTCGAACGGCGCCCAGCCTTCGTCTCGCGCCCGGCGCATCCGCCCCACTCGATCTGGAGTTCGCACCGGCGGCGAGCCAAGCCGAGAGCGCAACCCTGTCCGTTCGCAACACCAGCTCGAGCTCGCCGACTCCGAGCCTGGCCCTGACCGGCAGCGCGACCAGTAGCAACGACAGCGCGCCCTATCAGCTGTTCATCACGCAGCAAAATGACCCCTTCGACAACTCGGTCGCACTGCGCGCAGAGCTCAAGAGCAAGGTCACCACCTCCACTCGGCTTTCGGACTATCAGGTCGTGTACTACCTGAACGACCCAGGCTTCGATCCGACCACGGTCCAGTGGGATAACTTCTACTCGAACACCGGACCCATCACTGCCAGCGTGAAGCAGATCTTCCTCACTCGTGAGTTGGGTGTGCGCAACGCCAGCTGGTCGGTCACCTTTCGCTTCGCAGCAGGGACGACGCTCGCCGCAGGCGCATCGGCGATCTTTCAAGGCACTTTGCACCGCGCCGACTACAGCTGGTACCCGAACGAGACCGATGATTGGTCGCGTTACCTGCGCAGCAATGGCATGGCCGAAGGCGCGATCATCCAAGCGATCGCCACCAAAAACGTAGTCTTCGGATTATCAGCCGAAAGCACTCCGGGAGCGTACCAACTCAAGTTCGCCCCGAGCGTGATCACGACCCAAACCGAAGGCACGGCGAGCTTCACCGTCACCGACCCGAGCCAGCTGGGCGCGGAGTTCATTCTCCGCGTTTACTCGAGCTTGGGAGAGGTGCAGCAAAATTGGTGGGTGTACCCGGACACGCTCGGGGTGCGGAACGTCGTCATCCCGATGGTGGACCAGGGCCAATTCCCGATCAAACCCGGGACATACACGGTGATCCTCGAAACCGGAGGCCTGCGCGTCGATTCCGCCGAGTTCACGAAGCAATAGACCGAACCCTAGCTGTCTCGTGCATGAGCCCCGCTGCTTCGTACACGAAGCTCAAACGCGGCGCCGCAAATCAAGGCGGCAGGTCCGAAAGGCTCACTCCCAGGACCTGCCGCGCGAGGGCTTCGAGATCCGCGCGCGGTCCGCTGAAGTGATACGTCTGGTGCTCGTGGCTGAGCGATTCCCCAGGCCCAAGCGCGGCCGCGGGTGAGCTCGATTCGATCTCGTAGAAGCCGCCCAGAGGCGGCTTACCCGGCGCGGGCGGGCCATCGTTGTAGCTGTTGAGCACGTCGCCCGCGTACGGCGCAGCTTGGCGTTCCCACATGCTGTTCACATAGCGCGTCGCGCCGGTCGGCTTCGTGTACAGCACGAGCGTGAGCAAGCGCGCGGGTTCGCTGTAGCTCCCGAGCGCACGCTTGGCGCGGGCCGGACCCAAGCCAATTTTGCTGCGATATTGACCGTCCGCGCGGAACGCGAGAAAGCCCTTCTGCTCATCAATCACCAGCCGGTCGCTCGGCACCTTGCCGAAATAGCGATCGTTGACGATCTCACCCGCAGCGTTCGTCTCAAACGGCACGATCACCTGCGTCCCAGGAACGGGCGCGAACATGCCCAAAATCCAGACGCTGAGCAGCCCACTGGCCTCCTGCCACGCATCACTGCCGTTATTGGTGAGCTTGTTCTGGCTCGAGAACCCCACCCAACTGAGCGATG
>DASXTY010000389.1:0-9132 GCA_036505155.1 Polyangiaceae bacterium
GGATTTTTGCACCGTGAAGCGCCCGGAGTGTGCGTCTCGAAGCTGCCGCGCGACGTTACCTTCACGTATATACAGTGCACTTCCGATTTAGATTGTACGGCCTCACCTCACGGCTACTGCGACGGCGGATATTGCATATACGGCTGCATCGTCGATGACGAATGTGGCCCTGGACGTATTTGCTTATGCGGCTATCCGGTCGGGCACTGCGCCCGCGCGACATGCGCCATTGACGCAGATTGTCCAACCGGTCTTCTGTGCGCTTCGTGGACGGGCGGCTGTGAGGCCACGCTGTTCGATTGTCAAACGCCGGCGGATCAGTGCGGCGGCAATGGAGATTGTTCGAATTCAGGCGATTTCGTTTGCGCACTCGACTCCGTCACCATGGCGCGCATTTGCGTGCTCGATATCCCCAAATCTTGCTGGTTCTGAGCGGGGTATTGGGCGATACGGACAACTGGCCGGCGCGCCAGTGTTCGAAGTGGCTCACCATGGTGCCCAGAGCCGACCACCGTAGGCCGAGCTGAAACTGAAAGCGTTTCGCCGGAAATTTCTTCACGCGGAATAATGAAGCGAATCGTACCGCCGGGCGTGACTGTGCCGTAGCAGGAGCGAGATCCCGGCGCGTGACTCCGCCGATTAGCCCGGGAACGCGGTCTAGCTCGGCCTTCAATCGGCCGAGCTCCGCGTCGATCATCACGTTCCATTGCGCTTCAACGGCGTCCCGCCACCCCGCCGCGGTAACGGGAAAACCGGGCCTAGCCAGCTTTCTGGCACAAAAGACTCGTGCTTTTGCTTCCCATCGAGCAAATTTGGGGCCGCCATGCGGCTTGGAATCGATTTTGGCACGACGCGCACCGTGGTTGCCGCCGCGCAGGGCGGGCGGTATCCGGTGGCCACCTTCGAGAGCCCACGGGGGTATTCGGACTACATCCCTGGGATGGCTGCACTCGACGAAGAGAAGGTGCGGTTTGGGTGGCCGGCCGAGCAGATTCTCGAGCAACGCCCGGCGGCGGCGATTCGTTCGGTGAAGCGGCGACTGAGCGGGCTCGCGCCCGAAGAGCTGGTCGACATTGGTCCCGAGGCTTATTCCGCGCTCGACCTTGCGACTGGCTATCTGAAGGAGCTTCGACGTGCGCTGGTAGAGGATAGCAATTTGGACCTCGGCGAAAGCGAACGGCTCGAAGCCATGATCGCCGTGCCCGCCAATGCGAGCACGCGACAGCGTTATCTCACGCTCGAAGCATTTACCCGCGCTGGGTTTGACGTGGTCGGTTTGCTGAACGAGCCGACGGCGGCGGCGATCGAGTTTGCGCGGCACAATCTGGGCGCCATTGGCCGTCGCAGCCCGAAACGGTACGTAGTGGTGTACGACTTGGGCGGTGGCACTTTCGACGTTTCCGCGGTGGCGCTGGCGGGGCGGAGATTCGAGCTGATTTCGAGCGAGGGGATCGTGGAGCTCGGCGGAAACGATTTCGACGAACTGATCCTGACGCTGGCGCTCGAGGGCGCCGGTATAGAGCCGAGCGAGCTCAGTCCCGCTGAGCGGGTGCAGATGCTCGAGGCGTGCCGGCGGGCCAAAGAATCGTTGAACTCATCCAGCCGTCGGCTTTTGATCGAGCTCGAGCACCGAGGGGCAAGCCAAAATGTAGTGCTGGATGCGGGAGCCGTGTACGAAGCCGGAGAGCCGCTGGTGGAGCGGACGATTACCCTGGTACATCGCGTTTTTTCGACCCTGTCGCAGCACGGAATCGACCCGAGCAATCCCCGTGAGCTCGGCGCGCTCTACGCCGTGGGCGGAGCAACTGCTTTCGTGCCGGTGGCCCGAAGCCTCCGGCAGCATTTCAAGCGCAAGGTCTCCATTGCCCCGCAGCCGCAAGCCGCGACGGCGATTGGGCTCGCGGTGGCGGCCGATCCGGACTCGGCCATCTTGGTCCGCGAAGCGGTGACGCGGCACTTCGGGGTCTGGCGTGAAGCGGAAGCGGGGCGTGAAAAAGTGTTCGACCCGATTTTCAGCAAAGACGCTGCTTCGACCGACGGCACGCTGGTCGCAACCCGGAGCTACCGGCCCGCGCACAGCGTGGGGCACTTCCGCTACCTCGAGTGCAGCGAGCTCGGCCAAGATGGCCGCCCAGCGGGCGACTTGACCCCGTGGGGCGAGATCTTCTTTGCTTATGACCCGGCTTTCGAAAAAGTGTCGGACTATTCCAATTTGCCGCACGATCGCCGCACCGACCTGGACCGCGAGGAAATCACCGAAACCTATCGCTACCGAACGGACGGAACCGTCGAAGTGCAAATTGAAAATCGCGCGCGGGGCCTGAGCCGAAGCTACACTTTAGGTTCGCCTCACGAGGTTTAATGCATGCACACCGAGCTCACGCAGCAACAAATCCAGTCTTACCGAGAGCGGGGTTTTTTGGTGGTTCCCGAGTTTCTCGACGCGAGCGAGCTCGCCGAACTTGCCACGGCCGTGGACCAAGCGGTTACCGCTATGGGTAAAAAGAAGGTATCGGTGGGCCAAGATTGGGAAGAAGGCGACGGCTATTACGACAAGGTTTTCACCCAGCGGCTGAATCTTTGGAAGATCCAGGAAACGGTGAAGCGTTACGTGTTGAACCCGGCGCTCGGAAAGATGCTCTGTGCGCTCGCTGGCGTCGAAGGCATACGGGTTTGGCACGATCAGGCACTCATCAAGGAGCCGTTTGCCAATCCGACCGCTTGGCATCTCGACGACCCGTATTGGTCTTTCTCATCGCGAGACGCCATTTCGATTTGGATCGCGCTCGACGATGCCACCTACCAAAATGGATGTCTCTATTTCATGCCCGGCAGCCACCGAATCGCGCGTTGGGACAACGCCGGCATCGGGGAGGACCTGGGAGCCCTGTTCCGACTCTACCCGGAGATGTTGCAGTCCGATCCGGTGGAGGCGCCAATGCGCGCCGGCTCGGCCAGCTTCCACAACGGTCTCACCGCGCACGGGGCAGGCGCGAACATGACGGCGCGCCGTCGCCGGGCCATGACCTGCGCCTACATGCCGGATGGGAGCGTCTTCAACGGTCAGCAAAACATATTGCCCGAGGCGTATTTCAAGAGCCTCGCGCTCGGCGATCTTCTCAATAACGAGAAGCACAATCCGTTGGTCTACTCCGCGCAGTCGTCCTGAGTGAGGCCGTGACCGCCGAGCTTCACCTCTATAACTCGCTCACCAGGAGTCGAGAGCTCTTCCGGCCAATCGGCACGGGCCCGGTGGGGGTTTACAGCTGCGGGCCCACCGTTTACAGCCGCCAGCACCTCGGCAACTTGAGGCCCTACGTGTTTGCCGATTTGCTCAAGCGCACTCTGCGCTGGTTCGGCTACCCGGTTCGGCACGTGATCAACATTACCGATGTGGGCCACCTCACCAGCGACGCCGACGAAGGCGAGGACAAGATCGAGCGCGCTTCCAGGGAAGCCCGGATTCCGGCGCTCGAGGTGGCAGAGCGGTGGACCCAGCTTTTTCAGCGCGACCTCCTGCGATTGAACGTCGATCCGCCCGACGTTTGGGCCAAGGCGACCGGGCACATCCGCGAGCAGATCGAAATGATTCGCAAGCTCGAAGAAAAGGGCTTCACCTATCGGCTCGACGACGGCATTTATTTCGATACTTCGCGCGATTCGAACTACGGAAAACTATCCGGGCTCCAGGCAAGCGAAGAGCGCGCGCGCGTCCAAAGCGCGGCTCAGAAACGAAATCCCGCCGACTTCGGCCTCTGGAAGCTGTCACCCGCCGAAGGCCCCCGCCGTCAGCTCGAATGGCCGAGCCCCTGGGGAACCGGATTTCCCGGCTGGCACATCGAATGCAGCGCCATGGCCACCCAATACCTCGGCACCCAGTTCGAGATCCACACCGGCGGCGTCGACCACATCGCCGTGCATCACACCAACGAGATCGCTCAGTCCGAAAACGCGCTCGGGGTGCACCCCTGGGTCAAATATTGGATGCACGGCGGCTGGCTCTTACTGGAAGGTGAAAAAGTCTCGAAGTCTAAGGGGCACACGCTAAACCTGGATGATCTCGAGGCAGCCGGCATCGCCCCCGGCGCGTATCGGTATTATCTGCTGCAGGCGCATTATCGCCAGAGCGTCGCCTTCAACATGGATGCGCTCCGAGGCGCTCAGTCGGCGCTCGGGCGGCTCGCGGCCTTGGCCTCGAGCGAGTCCCAGGCCGAATCCGTGGACTTATCTCAAATTGATACAGATTCAAGATTTCGCGCCGCGCTCGCCGACGACTTGAACGCGCCGGAGGCGATTGCCACGCTTTGGGATATAACGCGTGAGCCGAGCCTGTCACAGCCAGCGCGCGCGGCGTTGCTCACCGAGCTCGGTGGTGTGCTGGGCCTCGATTTCGCCGCGGCGCGCGCGCTCCAGGCTCCGGAGCAGGATCCGGAAATCGACGCCATCCTCGAAGAGCGAGAGCAGGCCCGAAAGTGCAAGGACTTCGCCCGCGCGGACGCCATCCGGAAGCAGCTTTCGGAGCGGGGCATTACCATCGAGGACACTCCAAAAGGTCCCCGATGGCATAGGACTTAAGCGACCCGGATCGGCGCATGGCTCGTTTTTTGCACTCGTCTTTTTGCAACTGAGTCCGAGTAGACTTGGCATTTACAGTAACTTCGGAGGCAAACATGGCACACGGTAAGGTTCTGGCCCTGACAGCAGTGTCGTGTGCCCTTTCCCTCCATGTGGCACAGGCCCGTGCCTGCGGCGGCTGTTTCCATCCACCTCCACCGCCCGCGCAAACCACCGCCCCTTCGGTAGTGACCGGGCATCGCATGGCGTTTGCGGTCTCCGCAACGCGCACCGTGCTCTGGGACCAATTCCAATACTCGGGATCGCCCAGCGAATTTGCCTGGGTGCTCCCCGTGCGCGCGGGCGCCTATCTCGAAGCCTCGACCGACGCCTGGTTCGAAGCGCTCGAAACGGTGACGGCGACCAAAGTTACTTCTCCCCCGCTCATTTGCGCCCAGACGAACTCGAACAGCGGCGACGGCTGTGCGCTCGGTGGGGCTAGCTCCGCCAAGGCGTATGGGGGTCCGGCTCAGCGGGACAACTCCAATTCCGTGGTCGTGCTGCATGAAGGTACCGTGGGGCCCTACGAAACGGTAACGCTGCGCTCCCAGAGCGGCGGTGATTTGCGAACCTGGCTCACCACTAATGGATATTCCATCCCGTGGAACGTCGATCCCATCATTGACGCCTACGTCGCCGAGGGCTGGGATTTCGTCGCCTTGAGGCTCCGGCCGGGCTTCGGCGTGCAACAGATGACACCGGTGCGCGTGGTGACACCCGGAGGGGCGTACGCTCTCCCTCTCAGAATGGTGGCCGCCGGCGTCGGCGAGTCGGTGAGCATTGTACTCTATGTGATTGCGGAAGGCCGTTATACCATGCCGGACTTAAGCGAGGTGTCCATCGATCCCAAGCAGCTCAGCTGGGATTTCAATGCAAAGGACTCGAACTATCTCGCGCTCCGAAATGACGCACTTTTTCGAAACGCGCGGCGCTCATACCTGACCACCTTCGCCTTCGAGCGGCCTTTCCGCCGCGGCTATGCGAGCCCGACGATGAGCACGATTTCTTACTCCGTGTCGGGCTCCACCTCTCAATACACAAACTTTGCGCAGCTCTATTTCGCCCAGGCCGATTACGACGATAGTTCGACGTTCAATTCATCCTGCACTTTCGTGGACACAGCTCTCGACGTGCCAGAGCTCGTGGTTTCGGGTGCACCATCCCCGGGCGAGATTTCCGATACTTCGTTTGAATGCGGCAGTCACAACGACCTTGCCGCCGCTTTGACCGGGATGCACCCCAATAAGGTTTGGGCCACTCGACTGGAGATGGAGCTCCCCCGTGAGGCGTTGAACGCCGATTGCGTGGTCGCGCCGGCGAGCTCACAGGCGTCAGTGGACAATCAGCTGCAGGCCACGCAAGCCGTTAATCGACCAGCAGACTGTCCGGAGCCCGTCTTTCAAAGTCGGATTGCCCGCGCTCGCGCCGGCGCGCGGCAGACATCCGCGTGGCTTCTAGCACTGTTCGGCGCGCTCGCCGTTTTGCGCCGCAACCGCCGAAGCTCGGACCGGTAAGGCCATGAGCCCGCGTCGGCAAGTGTGTGCAGCCGTCCTGCTCGCGGTGGCCGCCATTGCCGAGAGCGCGCGCGGGGCCGGCGAAGGGCGGGGGGCCGCAGGCGGTTCGCCGTCCCTAACAGAGTCCGCAGATGCCGACAGTGACGCTCAAAGCGCCACAAGAGAGGCAGACAGGTCGAACGAGAGGCCCACACACCTATTTCTTCGCGCTGCGGTGGGTCCTGGTCTCTTCACCGCCAACAGCGGCAGCAGCACCGACCGCCGACATTTTTCCGGGACGACGCTTTCCCTTCAGGCGATGGTGGGCTCGACCCTGGTGCGTGCGGTCGCGATCGGAGGCGCGTATTTTCGTGACCAGGTTTTCAACTTGTCCGCCAAAGACGACGTCATCAATGGCAACGAACCCGATTTGAGCCGCGTGACCATGTGGCTCGACGCGTTCGGCTTCTTCATCGACGGGTACCCCGTGAGCACGGTGGACGTGCACCTTCAGGGATTCATGGGGTTTTCCATTTTGCACACGTCGCGAAAAGACAACGCGAATGTGGACGACCCGACCGGTATACTGGTCTCGGTGGGTGGCGGATACACTTGGCCCCTCGGCGAGCACGGTTCCTTCGGCGTGATGGCGCGCCTGAGCTACGCGGGGCTCCAAGTTTCGGAGACCTTCAACACGTCCACCACGGTCAGAGTCCTGATTCCATCGGTGCTCGCGACCATCACTATGCGATGAGCGACACTGGCACTCTTCTTGCTCCGAGGTTTATGGTAAACTCGGTAATCGCAGGCGTTCGGAGGCAATCCATGGCGATCGGTAAGGTTCTGACCCTGACAACGGTGTCCTGTGCCTTGCTGGTCCATTCGGCACCGGCCCGTGCCTGTGGCGGGTGTTTCCATCCGCCGCCGCAGACCTCGACTCCATCGGTGGTCACCGGGCATCGCATGGCGTTTGCGGTCTCCGCGACGCGAACCGTGCTCTGGGACCAAATTCAATATTCGGGTTCGCCCAGCGATTTTGCCTGGGTGCTCCCAGTGCGCGCGGGCGCCTACCTCGAAACCTCGACGGACGCCTGGTTCGAAGCGCTCGAAGCGGTGACGGCGACCAGGGTCACTTCTCCCGAGCTGGTGTGCGCCGGGTCGAGCTCGAGTGGCGGTGGCGCTGGGTGTGCAAGTGATCAAAGTAGTAGCGGGCTGTCGTCGTCAAATTCGACAACCCTGCCAACCTCGGCAAACTCGACAACCTCGGAAAATTCGGTGGTCGTGGTGCATCAAGGGACGGTGGGGCCCTACGAAACCGTAACCCTCCACTCCCAGAGCGGCGGTGATTTGAGAACCTGGCTCACCGCCAATGGCTACACCGTCCCGTGGAACGTGGATCCCATCATCGATGCTTATGTAGCCGAGGGCTGGGATTTCATCGCCTTGAGGCTCAGGCCGGGGGTCGGCGTGCAGCAGATGACACCGGTGCGGGTGGTGACACCCGGAGGGGCGTACGCCCTGCCTCTCAGAATGGTGGCCGCCGGGGCGGGCGAGTCGGTGGGCATCGTGCTGTACGTCATTGCGGAGGGCCGTTATGCCATGCCAGACCTGAGTGAGGTCTCCGTCGATCCCCTGGAGCTCACCTGGGATTTCAAAGCGAGGGACTCGAATTACTCCAAGCTTCGGAGCGACTCTCTTTTTCGAAACGCACGGCGCTCCTACCTGACCGGCTTCGCCTTCGAAAGGCCTTTCGGGCGCACCTATTCGAGCCCGACCCTCAGCACGCTTTCCTACTCCGTACAAGGCTCCGGCACGTACACGACCTTTATGCGCTTGTACTTCGCCCAAGCGGACTATAACCAAAAGAAACCGATTGGTTCTTGCCTGTCCGTAGGCCAAGCTCTCGACGCGCCGGAGCTCGTGGTTTCGGGTGCAGCATCCAGTGGGGAGATCTCGGATTCGGCATTGGAATGCGACGGTCACACCGACCTCGCAGCCGCTTTGACCGGGATGCACCCGAACCAGGTCTGGGCCACTCGGCTGGAAATGGAGCTACCTCGTGAAGCTTTGAACGCCGACTGCGTGGTCGCCCCGTCGAGCTCTCAAGCGTCGGTCGATAATCAGCTACAGGCCACCAAACAAGTCAATCGCCCGGCGAATTGTCCGGAGCCGATATTTCAAAGTCGGATTGCCAGGGCTCGCGCCGTTTCTCGAAAGTTACCGCTTTGGCTTCTGGCATTGTTCGGCGCGCTCGCCGTTTTGCGCCGCAGCCGGCGTGGCTCGGGCGGGTAAGGGCTGAGACCAGAGGCTTATTGCGCAATCAGCTCGCTCACACGAATGCTTTTGAAACCGAGTGCTTCGATGGCCTCGAGAATCTTGGGCAGCGCGCGGATGGAAGCGGGCTCGAAGTCTTCCCGCTCGGACGCATCGTGTAAGAGGATAATGGCGCCGTCTCGAAGCTGGCGCCCAACGCGCTCCGCAACCCGCTCCGGGTCCGCTGCGCTCACGCCGTCGATGCCGCGCGCCGACCAGGCTACCAGTCGCACGCCGGCGCGCCGCGCTCCGGAAGCAGTGCGATGGCTCACGTACCCGACCGGAGGACGAAACAAGCGCGTTCGCACCCCGCAGGCTGCTTCGATGGCGCGTCCAGCTCGATCGATGTCCTCTGCGACAAAGCTCGGCGGCCGCAAGCTGTAAAGCCTATCGTGCACGAACCCGTGCAGCCCGATTTCGTGTCCCGCGCGGCAGATTTCGCGCGCCACGTCCGGGTAGCGTTCGACCTTTTCCCCCACCAAAAAAAATGTCGCTCGGTGATTACCCCGGGCCAGGATTTCCAGAATCATGCGAGTGGTCGCCGGGTGGGGGCCATCGTCGAAGGTCAGCGCAACCGATTGCCGGCCGGGCGGCACTCGCCACCAAACGTCGCCGTACATCTGCCATTGCGGCACCAGGACCCCCAACGTGCACAAGGTCGCGTACCCCAAGAGCTCGCTCGCCGTGAGCCACACGGGTGGAGCCGGGTGGC